>CAYHAT010000127.1:0-8923 GCA_964354675.1 uncultured Actinomycetota bacterium
TAATCGTCGCAAACATGAGAGGCAATTTTTGAGGTCTGACCCCAAAGTGTTGCCCTGAGAGGCAATTTTTGAGGTCTGACCCCAAAGTGTTGCCCAAAGGTAGCTACCATTCTCACACTCCTACCCACACTTCTCGGAGAAGAACCGCATATATTAACAGTACGGCAGTTGTACTCTAAGCGGTGCAGTAACAGCGGATGGGCTTATCGGCGATCATGGCCGCGAAACACTTGTTGCAGGAGACGCAGCTCGCCTCCAGCTGGCCTCCCTCGAACCCCTTCACCAGGTTGGGTTCCCGGATGAAGGGGCGGGAGAGGGAGATGAGCTCGGCTTGGCCTTCCTGCAAAACCTCCTCCATATGGGAGGCGCGCCGCATCCCGCCCACCAGGATGAGGGGGACCCCTCCGATGGCCGGTTTCACCACCTTGGCCGCCGCCAGGTTATACCCCTCCTCGAGGTCGAACTTCCCCTGCATGCCCTTGAGCAGAAACCAGGCGGCAGGCTTCTTCCAGGCGGCTTGGGATCTCAGCATCTCCTTGACCGGGATGCCGCCCCGCATGACGTTCATCATCGCGTAGATCGAGCCCTGGCTGACCTCCACCCCATCGATGCCCAGTCCGGCGAGCCACCCCGCATACCTAGCGGCAAGGGGCGGGGTGATGCCGTCCCTGGGGGTGAAGTCGTTGGTGTTCAACTTGACCAGAACGGGCATGCCCTCGGGCAGGTTCGCCCTGATCTCACGATAGATCTCGGCGATGAAGCGGAAGCGGTTCTCGTCCGATCTTCCCCAGCGGTCTTTCCTCACGTTGAAGAAGGGGGAGAGGAACTGGTTCACCAGGTAGCCATGGGCGGCGTGGATCTGTACCCCATCGGCCCCCGCCTCGGCGGCCCTGCCCGCCGCCATCCCGAAGGCACGGATGGTCTCCCGGATATCCTCCTCGCTCATCTCCCTGGGCTTGACCAGGTAAGCGGGGTCTCTCTTGTAGGCGGAAGGTCCGAGCGGCTGCTGCCCGATGATCGCCTTGACGGTCTGCCTCCCTGCGTGGTTCAACTGGAAGAAGACCTTGCTCCCCTCCTCCTGCACCGCCTCCACCAGGTCGCGCAGGCCGGGGACCATGTCGTCGTGGTGGATACCCGTTGCCAGCCTGAAGTGTTTTCCCGCTGGCTGCACGTACATCGCCCCCGGTACGATCAGGCCGACGCCGCCCTTTGCAAGGTTCTTGTACCTGGCGATCAGGCTATCCGTCACCTCGCCGCTCTCCAGCGCCATGGATTCCGTGGTGCCGGAATGGAAGAAACGGTTCTTGATCTCTACTTTGCCCAACCGTGTGGGCGTGAACAGGATCGCCATAGCCTCCCCCTTACGGTAGATGCCGCCTCTTGTTTACAGGCTTGTGAAAGCAGCCAGGTGTGAGGCGGATTCCATGCAAAACCCCGGAGCAAGTATAGGCACGCCGGTGATAGAGCGTCAAACCAGGCCGAGCCGCCAGACAGTAGCGCAGAAGGAGCTGGAAGCACGCATAAGGAGGGTCAGTTTTTTATGTTTGGCATTGCATGACGAATTGCAATATATTAGTGGTATCGTGATCCTTGCGGCGAGTCTCAAGCTTTATCGGGGCACCTTGCAACACACAACGGCGGTCTTGGCCGCTGGATTTCCGATGGGACGGTTCTTGTTGCGGCCGGGGGGAAGGAGATCATCGTGCTGGATAGACTAATCGAGAAGGTCACCATGCGCATCGTCATGAACCGCTGGGGCTACACGCCCGAGCAACTCGCGAAGGCCAGGGGCACCGGGCTGCTCGACGCCATCGAGCTCAAGGACCTGGGCTACTGGATCAAGGTGGAACCGCTCTGCGCCAGCCATTGCATGGGCAGCAACTACGAGGGCCGCGCTTTCTACCTGGATGCCATGGGTGGATTGATCCGCCACAGGTGCCCGCCGTCTATCTGCATCCACGCCCTCTCCCAGCTCTCTCCCCTCGTTTATTCCTATTACGACCACATGATGCAGGGAAAGGACCCCAACGGCATGATCTTCGACACCGTTGCCTGCACCGACCCCGGGCTGGAGCGCGGCGGCCTGGGCACCTGCACCTTCCGCATGACCCGCGAGAAGATGCCTCTGCTGGAAGCGCTGCGCGCCCAGCTCGCACTGGCTCCCTACATGTTCGTCTGGAACAAGAGGCAGGTGGGGGCCTGCCGCGCTGCCCGGGAGGCGCCGGTCAGCGGGGGCCCACAACCAACGGCGTATATGCGACAACTGCCCCTGAGCGCGGAGGAGTTGGAAGCCTTTCTGGCCGCGCCCAAGCGGGCCATGCGCCTGCGCGGCCTGGAGGAGTTCCATGACTACCGCATAGCCATCGAGGTGGTGAAGTCGGAGGGCTGCATCGCCGGCCACGCCACCGGCGATGAGTTCGTCCTCGACCCCATGGGCCGAGTGGTCCTGGCCGAGAACGAGAAGGACATCTGCATCATGGCTTTGCACAAGGCCTGGTTCCGGGTGATGCTCATGCTGGAGAGGATGGCGGAGGGCGCAGGCGGCGAGGCGGACCTCACCGGGTCCCCCTTCGACATTCCCATCACCTGTTACGGCGGCGCATGGCCGCTGGGGGCCTGCGGCAAGATGGAGATGAAGATCAAGGCCCGCCGCTTATGATTCCGGCGGAGTCCATGACCGGGGGTGCTGCCGGGCTTATCTATTGTTGCGGAGCCCTGCTTGTCTGGTCACTTCTAGACGTGTGAAGAAGAAGCGGCCGGCTGCGATCCTTCGCGCGACTCCGTGGCCTTCCTTACTGTCTTCAGGCTTTGCTCTCGTCGATCCTGTCGCGCAGGTACTGGAAGCCGGGGGTGATGCTTTCGGTGATGCCCGTGGCCAGCAGGGTGCGCACCGGCAGCCCCATGTTCAGGCGCCCCCCCGTCTTGAAGAGGTTCTCCATCACCGACGGCAGCAGGATACCGGGCACCCCGATGGCGATCTCGTAGTCGTAGGTGCCGGAGAAGGCGCGGTCGCCCATGCCGGGTATGACGATCTGGGGCACCCCGGTTATGAAGGGGATGAGGCCGCCCTTCATGCAGGACTCCCCGAATCCCTCGAAGCTGGAGGTGGGGAAGTGCTCGCCCTCGTATGCCAGGGCGTGGATGATATGAGTGATGTTCTCCGCGTTGCCGTACACCAGCACACTGTCGGGTATCACCTTGGTGAAGGGCAAGGGCGAGCAGATGAAACCGATGTACTCGGCCGCCTTCTTGAAGTTATCTTCCCCGACCATCTCTAGGCTGAACGAGCAGCGCTTCCTCTCCGCCGCCTCGTCCTTGTGCCAGCCCTGCCGTATCTGGCTCTGTATGAACTCCTCCCAGGGTATGTCCACCCAGCGGTGCCACACCGTGGCCGGGACACAGAAGTTGTCCTCCTGGGCCATGCCCGCCGTTGTACCCCAGCGGCGCGCATAGGTGATGGCCTGGCACAGGCTCCATTGCTGGCCGTTCGCCGACGGCCGCACCATGCCCGGCTCGAACTCGGACTCATCCTTCACGTACTTTATCGCCACCGGGTAGGTGGTCAGGTGGAGCCGGTCGAAGAGATCCTGCCCCGCCTTCCTGTGTTCGTCGATGCCGTTCATCGCAGTTCAACCTCCCTTTTCATACGCTCCGCAGCGTCTTTCCGGCCTTACCCCGCTAGGCGGAAACCGGCCGCATCCTCGTAAGAGACATATCGATCTCGGTCTCATGCCTACATCGCAATAGTATAGTAGAACCGCCATGGCCGGGTATTGAGAAAACGGGCACGACGGTTGTCATAAGAACAGAGGCAACCGTGACGCCGCGTTGGCCCACGGGTGCTTTTCGGGTAAAGTTACATAGAACGGAAAAGGGAGCAGGGCCGAGTCCGGGAAGCGGAGATACGCATGGACGACATGGTCATCCGGACCGAGGGTCTGACCAAGTTCTACGGCAAGCAGCGCGGTATTGTGGACCTCGACCTGGAGGTACGGCGGGGGGAGGTCTTCGGGTACCTCGGCCCCAACGGTGCCGGGAAGACCACCACCATCCGCATGTTGCTCGACCTCATCCGTCCCACGCGGGGACGGGCCGAGGTGTTGGGCATGGACGCGCACAAGCGAGGCGTAGAGATCAAGAGGCGCATCGGTTATCTGCCGGGCGAGCCTGCCCTGTACGACAACATGACCGGTGAAGAACTGCTGCGCTACATGGGTAACCTGCGGGGCGGCGTTGATTGGAGTTACGTCGAGTCCCTGGCGGAGCGACTGGATTGCAGCCTTTCCCAGCGCATCAAATCATTATCCAGAGGCAACAAGCAGAAGATCGGCCTCATCCAGGCCTTCATCCACCGGCCGGAACTGCTCATACTGGACGAACCGACCAGTGGCCTGGATCCTCTCATGCAGCACGAGTTCCACCGCATGGCGAGGGAATCGAGGGAGGGCGGGACCACGTTCTTCATCTCGTCGCACAATCTCCCCGAGGTAGAGAGGATGTGCGACCGCGTGGGGATCATCCGGGAGGGGAGCCTGGTCACGGTGGACGATATAGAGAACCTCAAGGAGAAGACCCTGCGCAAACTGGAGATACACTTCGCATCCCCGGTTCCAGAGGAGGCCTTCGCGGATATATCCGGCGTGAAAGACCTCGTGGTGGAGAACAGCGTGCTGCGCTGTTCCGTGGTGGGAAGCGTCGATGCCTTGATCAAGGCGGCCGCCCGTTTCGAGGTGCTCAACGTGGTCAGCTCCGAGGTGAGCCTGGAGGAGATATTCATCGACTACTACCAGGGTGGTGCGGATGCTGAATAACATCTTTCTGAAGAGCCTGCGGGAGCAACGCGTCGCCTTGTTATGGTGGACCGTGGGCATCATCGCGCTCTGCGTGCTGACCATATCCTTCTACCCGTCGTTCAAAAATTCACAGGGGCTGACGGAGTTCTTCGAGCAGGTCCCCGAGTGGATGAAGGCATTGGTGGGGGACATGGCCGAGCTCACCACCCCCGCGGGTTACCTGGACGGGCGCCTGTTCTTCATGATGGCGCCCGTCCTCTTCCTCATCTTCGCCATCTCTCGAGGAAGCGGGGCGATAGCCGGCGAGGAGCAGTCGGGGACCCTGGACCTGCTGCTCTCCAACCCGCTTCCCCGCTGGCGCGTGCTGCTGGAGAAGGCCGGGTCGATGGTCGCGGCCACCCTGGCCCTGGGCGCGGCTTTCTGGATCGGGCTGTCCCTCGGCGCCCTCATCGTGGGCATGGATATAAGCTACCTGCGCCTGGCGGAGGGCACTTTCAGCTGCGTGCTGCTGGGCCTCCTTTTCGGCGCCATCGCCCTGGCCCTGGGCTGCGCCATGGGCAAGCGGGCTCCCGCCATGGGTATAGCCGCAGCCCTGGCGGTGGGGGCGTTCTTCCTCAACTCCCTGGTGCCCCTGGCGAAGAGCCTGGAGGGCTGGAGCAAGCTCTCACCCTTTTACTACTACATCGAGGCCGAGCCGCTGAAGAACGGGTTGAACTGGGCGCATGCCGGGGTGCTTATCGCCGCGACCCTTTTATTCATCGGCCTTGCCGTGTTCCTCTTCGAGCGCCGCGACATCACCGTCTAAGGGGTCAGGTCTTGTTTTTTTGCATACTGGAGTATTGCTATTGCTCTAGAATAAAAGATAGCAAGAGAGCTTATGGGCCTTTCTTTCATTCGGATACCGTAGTATGCAAAAAACAAGACCTGACCCCTAGCCTTCAGCCGCAGTAGGGTTCCTCGCAGCCGCGCAGCCAGAGCTCTGCCACCAGGTCGAAGACCACGGGGGGACGCATGTGCACCTGCTGGTCGATGGCCACGTCGATGACGGTCATCACGTCCGATGCGGAGGCCTCCTCCAGGGCGGGCCTGATGTCGGCCGGGTCCTCCACCCGTATGCCCTTCGCGCCCAGGGATTCGGCCAGCTTGTCGTAGCGCGATTGCGTGAAGTCCACGCCGTAATACCGCGAGCCGAAGGCCACCTCCTGCACGCCCTTGATCATCCCCCAGGCATAGTCGTTCCCGATGATGTCGATGACCGGGAGCTTGAGACGCACGGCCGTCTCGATCTCCTGGCAGTTGATCATGAAGGCTCCGTCGCCGTGGATGATGTACACGGGCTTGTCCGGGTTGGCCATCTTGGCCCCCAAAGCCATGGGCAGGCCCACGCCCAGCTGCCCCGTACCCTCCGGCACGAGGAAAGAGCGGGGATGGTAGAACCTGCCTCCGATATTGGTCCACAGGGCCATGTTGCCGCCGTCCAGGACCATGATGCCGTCACGAGCGAAAAACTCAACCGCCTCGTGCACCAGGCGCAGGGGATGGATGGGCTTGGCCTCGGAGTGCATCATCTCCTCGAATACCATGTTCATGGCGTCGTCCGCCGCGCGGTATTCCTGCACGTAGTCCCGCTCCGGCGAGGGGCCAGTCTCCCCCTTCACCTTGTCCAGGATCTGGCGCAGCACCGTCTTGGCGTCGCCCACGATGCCCAGGTCGATCTCGCGGTTGAGCCCGATGATCTCGGGATCGATGTCTGAATAGATGAATTTCTGCACGGCGGGGTCTCCCCAGATAGGCGGCTCGCCCCAGAAGTCCATCTCGGACATGGTGGTGCCCACGCAGAGCACCACGTCCGCGTTCGATTCGGCCATGATGGCCCCGCCCCCCTTGGTGGTAAAGAGCAGGGGATGGTCCTCGGGTATGGCTCCCCTCCCGGAGACGCTGGTGGTCACCGGGGCCTGCAGGTACTCTGCCAGCTCCCGCAGCTCGTCCCAGGCCTTGGCCCTGAGCACCCCGCCGCCCACGTGGATGATGGGTTTCTGCGCGCCCAAGAGCATCTCCACCGCCTTGTCCACCGCCGCCGGGTCGCCGGCCGGGCGCACATCGGTGCGGTAGCTCTCGGGCGGCCTGATCTTCACCTCGTCGGAGTCGTGGGCCTCGAAGAGCACGTCGACGAAGAGATCGAGGTGCACCGGTCCCGGCCGTCCGGTGGTGGCGGTGCGGAAGGCACGCTGCACCAGCTCGGGGATGCGGTCCCAGCGGTTGACCACCGCGTTCCACTTGGTTATGGGCTCGAAGAGGCTTTTCTGGTCGAGCTGCTGCATGGAGCCCCGGAAAGGGTAGGAGCGGTTGGAATGTATCTGCGGCGTGATAACCACCATGGGGATAGAGTCGCTGTGGGCTACATAAACGCCGGTCGCCAGATTGATGGCTCCCGGCCCCACCGTTCCCGTACACACTCCCACTCCGTCGCTGGTGCGCGATACCGCGTCGGCCATATGCCCAGCCGCCGCCTCGTGGCGGGTCATGACGAACTCGATCCCCAGTGATGGACCCAGGCGGCACATGGCGTCTATGAAGGTGCTGGACTGGGAGCCCGGGATCCCGAAGACCTGTTTCACCCCCTCCTGGACCAGGCACCGCATCAACAGCTCTCCACCGTTCATCAAAGCCATGGTTACCCCCTCCCATAGATCTGCAGGGTAAGCGTTCTACCATCTTTGGATGACAGAGCTTCCCCCCGAACCGATAAGTACGAAAAAAGTGTGCCCAAACAGCCTGATAAGTATCCTCAGATGAGCAAGGATACGCATTGATTATAGCCCTATTTACACGGCCCTTGTAGGGCCGGTGCTCGCGGGCTTCTGGCCGGCTGCAAGCGAGGCGATACATCGACACAGGCTTGCCGCAGGTGATCGCGTTGATATTCAAAGGGGACGTTGTAAGACCAGTGTATTATGTATGAGAGGCATTGGCATCCGGCATCGTGCATCTGCACGTGACCGGGAGGAGTCCGTTGATCTTAAGGGAGTTCGCGCATGAAGGATCTTGTGGGTAGGGTGGTGCTGATAACCGGGGCCGCCCGCGGCATGGGCAGGCTGGACGCATCAGCTTTCGCACGCGAAGGCTGTCGGGTGGTGATGACGGACGTAGACGAAAGGCAGCTGGAGGACGCCGCGCGGGAGATGATGGATAACGGCTTCGAGGCACACCCCTTCGTGCTGGACGTCTCCGACCGCGAGGCATGCTTCAAGCTGGTGGAGCGGGTGGAGGGTGAGATCGGCCCCGTCGACGTGCTGGTGAACAACGCCGGGATCCTGGAGTGTGACGGGTTCCTGGGGCTTTCCGAGTACAACTGGCGCAGGACCCTGGAGGTGAACCTCCTGGGCCAGGTGTGGATGATGCAGGCGGTGCTGCCGGGCATGCTGGCGCGCCGCTGCGGCCATGTCGTGAACATGGCCTCCCAGGCGGGAGTGCTCGGGGGCGCGAAGATGAGCTCATATTGCGCGAGCAAGCACGCGGTCATAGGCGTCACCGATTCCGTGCGGTTGGAGCAGCGTGGCAGCGGCGTGAGGTTCACCGCTGTCATCCCGGGATTCGTGGATACGGGCATGGTGGACGGGACGGATCCGCCGTTCATCTCCCCGTGGGTGGAACCCGCAAAGGTTTCCGAAGCCATTGTGAACGCGGTGAGGAAAGGCCACGAGGAGGTATACCGCCCGTCATTCCCGGTAAGGCTATCCGCCTTCCTGCGCGGTCTTGGTTCTCCCAAGCTCCTGGATGCCGTCTACCGCATGGTCGGCGGGCACAAGGTCTTCGATACCTGGCGCAAGGACCCCGCCCGCCCCTTTTAACGAGTTCAGGCAAGGCGCATTACCTAGGGTGCGTAGCCTACCACGTCGTGCCCCCCGGACCATTTGCCCTGGAAGTTGAAGTACATCGGGCGCTCGCAGATCACCGGCTGGGTGGAGGAGACCTCGGCGCTGATGGCCAGATCGGCCCCGGCGTCCACGTTCACCGGCACGGTGTAGCGGGAACCCGCCCCCACGGAGTGATTTCTTACGATGGGCGCCCCCGACTCGGGGTAGTAGGTGATAGTGAGGGTGGCGGGGGTGATCCCGGGGTTCTGGATG
>CAYHAT010000128.1:0-8890 GCA_964354675.1 uncultured Actinomycetota bacterium
GGGGGCGTTGGAGAGATATATCTTGTTGCCGTTGAGGATGTAGCCGTCGCCGTCCCGCACCGCCTTGCTCTTCATCGCGGTGGCGTCGGAGCCCGCCTCCGGCTCGGTGAGGGCGAAGGCGCCGATGCGGGAGCCGTCACATAGCTCTGGGAGGTATTTTCTTTTTTGTTCCTCGCTCCCCAGCACGGAGATGGGCATGGCACAGATCATGGTATGGGAGCCCCACTTGATCATGAGGTCCATGTCCCGGCAGTACCTGGCGAAGACCTCGTTGGCCAGGGTGGTGGTCACGGCGTCCGCCCCGCCCCCCCCGTACTCCTCGGGGACGGGCAGGCCGAGCAGGCCGAAATCGGCCAGCTTCCTCCATATATCGTGGGGGAATTCGTCGGTCTGCTCTCTCTCCCTCGCCCCCGGTGCTATCTCTTTCTCCGCGAACTCCTGCACCGATTTCGCGAAGGCCTTCTGTTCGTCTGAGAAATCGAAGTCCATATCCTACCCCCTCGCCGGCAGGGCGACCACGGCCGTGCCGGTTATCTTGCTGTCGCCGTTCTGGTTGACGACGGAGAGGTCGCATTCCATTCGTCTCTCCCCGCCCTCTTCGTACTTCCTCGCCACGCGGGCCTTGCAGATAATGGTCTCCCCCGGCCACACCTGCCCGGTGAACCGGATCTTATACAGCCTGAGATTGCCCACCCCGACCCAGTCAGTGAGGGCACGGGCCAGGTAACCGCCCTGCATCAGGCCCATGGCGAAGACCGAGGGCAGGCCGATGGCGGTGGCGAAAGACTCGTCGTGGTGGATGGGGTTGAAGTCTCCGCCCGCCCCCGCGTACTTGACGATAAGGGTGCGGGTGACCTCCAGGGAGAGCTCGGGGGACTCATCCCCCTCGGATATGTCCTCGAAAAGAATCTTGCTCTCTGCCATATTCATCCCTCCTCAGGCCGCAGACTCGCGCTCGATGAAGAGCATGCGGTCTTTTTGTACCAACTCGCCCCCCTGGTTCGTGTAAGCCGATTCAACGGTGATGAAGTTCATCTTCCCCCCGCGCTTGCCTTCCTTCTGGTAGAAGTCCTTTACCTTCACCCTCACCGTCAGCACGTCCCCGGCGCAGATAGGCGCGAGATACTCGAACTCCGATTCGCCGTGCACGCTGGTGGCCACGCTGATGCCCATCTCCTGCATCATGTTGAGGAGGAAGTTCTCGTCTGGCACGTGATGGAGGAAGGAAGCGGTGTAAGTGGGCGGCGCGGGGATGGACCTGAATCCCATACTCTTTGCGAGCTCCTCGTCAACGTAGAGGGGATCCTTGTCCCCCAGGGCCCGCGCGAACTCCTTGATCTTCCCCCTCTCGATGAGGAACTCGAAGGGCGGGAACTCCATACCGACGATAGCTTCGTTTACCATGCTCTCACCTCGCCTTATTTTCCCTAGAGCTTGAAGAGCTGCTCGGAGTTGGTCTCGGTGATGATGGTGATCTCCTCGGCGGTGAAGGGGATCTCCGTGCGCGGGTTCAAATGGATGTCCAGCCATTCCTTGGGCGACACGAGCACGTTGGGAAGCGGTGTATCGGTTCCCCATAGCACTTTCTCCGGGCCGCAGTCATCGATGAACCTGCGCAACAGCGAGTAGTACTCCTCCGCGTGCAGGCCGAAGAGGAGCTGCCAGTATGAGCAGTCGAAATAGAGGTTGGGCAGCAGGCGCCCGAACATGATGGCCTCCGGCCACCAGTCCATGGCGAAGTGAGCGACGATGAACTTGGTGGCGGGAAACTTGCTGGCCGCCTCCGCGATCCACACGGGACGGGCCGTCTCCAGCACCACCGGCGCCGCCGGCTGGGCCCCGGAGTGAAAGAGCAGGGGCAGGTCCCACTCCGCGCACTTCTCGTAGAGCGGATACATCACCGGGTCCATGGGGTTGAACCCCGCGGAGGGGTGGAGCTTGATCCCCTTCATCCCCCATTCCTCGATGCACTGTACGATGTGGTCCATGGCCCCTTTGCGGCGCGGATCGATGGCGCATAAGGCTACGAAGCGGTCGGGGTGGGCCTTGCACAGGTCCGTATACATGCGGTTCATCTCGAAGATGGGGATCTCGGGCTCTCCCAGTTCCTCGCCGAAGTCCACGCCGAAGAGCACCGCCTTGTCGATGCCCGCCTCGTCCATCTGCGCCAGGTACTTCTCGCCCTTCTCGTCCTGGAGCATGGGGTAGAGCATCTCCTTGCTCTGTTCGAAGGTGAACTTCTGCCCCAGGGCCCGGCCCGCCGCCATGGCCATGGTGCGTATGCATCCCTCTGCATAAGCGTCGGGGACCATCCCCGGGATCCAGATATGGACGTGGCAATCGATGACCATCTCTTCCTCCTCCCCTCCTAAACCCTCCTAAATAAGCAGTAATCTATTATTCACGATTTGTGGGTGGTTACTTACATCAAGGAATAAGAAACCGATGCGTTTCTCTCCGATTTCCCCTTTCAGGTCTTCGCGTTCAGTTGCTTACCTCTTGAACATCGCCCGTACGAAAGCGCGGACCCTTGCCTCATCCAGCATGGACCTCATATTCATCTCCCTGGCCAGGATAAGGCCGTAATATTGTCCCACGTAATCCCAGGCCAGAAGCTCTGTATCGACATCTTTACCCAGGCTGCCTGCCTTCTTGGCTCGATCCAGGGCCGCCTTCACCGTGTTCACGCTGGCCTTGAAGAACTCGACCAGCGGCTTCTTCAGCTCGGGATCGTAGGTGCTGCTCAAGAGATGTGAGAAATACTTGGAGCCTCCGTCTGAAGACTTGATGTAATCCAGATATACTGCCGCGCTGTCTTCCAGATATGCCAGCGGGTCGTCCGGGTTTTTCTTGTAGCATTGCCTGTACCGCGCCATCAACTCCTGGACGATCTCCTGGAAGCAGGTGATAAAAAGCTCTTTCTTGCCGTCGAAATGTTTATAGAGCATGGCCTCGGAGATGCCCGCCTCCTCGGCGATCATAGCCATGGTGCCCACGTCGTAGTTCTTCTCGGCGAAGACTTTAATGGCGGCCTGGATCACCCTTCTGTGCTGCTGCTCGTACTGCTCGTATTTCTCTTTAGCTTTCTCCACGATGCTCATCGCTGACCTCTTCGTGAATATACACTATTCTCTTTGTAATTGTACGCTCACAAAATATCATCACTTACTTTCACTGTCAAGGATTGGGCGACATAATCTCAACATCCGGATGTATACGTGCCAGGCCTGGACATTCGGAAATGTCCAGGCACTGGGACACCGTTGCGCTGTAGACATCGCAATCGCTTGCGCGATACAGGCTGTCGAAGGGGTTTGCTTCATTCGTTGCGGGAGCCCTGGCCCTGCTCCCAGCGCTCGAAGATCTTCCTTATAGCTACCTTGTGTTCCTCGGAGAGGAGCATGATGGGTTGCACGTTTACCTCGAGGTCCAGTACGGACCGCAGGTCCAGGAGATGGGAGCCGTTCATCATCCTCTTGGTGGCGGCCAAAGCCTCCGGCGATTTCGTCGCTATATACGTCGCCAGCTCCATGACCTCGCTCGAGATCTTTTCATGTTCAACGACCTTGTTCACGAGGCCTATGCGCAGCGCCTCCTGCGCCTCCACGATGTCGCCGGTGAAGGCCATCTCCTTGGCCTTGGCCAGGCCGACGCGCTCGGCGAGAAAATACGAGCTGCCCATGTCGGGAGCGGCGGCGATCTTGATGAAGCCCATGCAGAACTTCGCCCTCTCGGTAGCATAGGTTATGTCGGATGCCAGGGCCAGGCCCAGCCCGCCCCCCACCGCGAAACCGTCCACCTCGGTGATCACCGGCTTCAGGCCTGTATAGAGCTCGTGGATGATCGCAGCTATAGCCTTCATGCTCTGGTTCAGGAAGACGGGGTCCAGGTTGTCGCCAAGCAGGTTGAGGTTCGCCCCGGAGCAGAAGTTGCCGCCCTCACCGCGCAGGACGATCACCCTTACCGTATCGTCGGCGAGCACGCGGGAGAGCCCCTCCACCATGGGATATCCCAGCTCCACGCTGAGGGCGTTCATGTCCTGGGGACGGTTCATGCTGCAGCGGGCGACACCGCCGTCGACCTCGACCATGAAAATGTCGGAATCCATACTCTCCCCACTTATGAGACTAACCCTTTGTCATGACCATCATCTTACGCCGACCGAAATCCGATAAAGTCATTGCGAGCCAGGCTGACCCCCGGCTTGAATCCACGCAATCTCCTATTCTCGGTCAGCCTGGCTCGCAATGACAACATCAGGGGCCACCGGTATTCCATGTTTCCGCTCACCTGGCTCTATTACGACTTCAAGGCCTTTACCAGCTTCGCGCGCCCTTTCTCGTCTTCCAGCATCTCCTTGACCTTTTTCCAGGTCGACGGGCAGTCCTTGTATTCCACCCCCAACAGCGCATGGATCTTCGCGTCGAGTTCCTTCTTCTTCGCCTTATCCGCCTTGACCTCGTCAAGGTCTAGACCTGCTTCCTCGAAGACATCTGCCATGTGCCGGAAATAACAGGACATGCGCTCCTCCTTCCTCGTTCCTCCCCCCGGCGTCCCCTTCAGCCCGGGCTATTATCGCTCCCGGCGCCATTCACCGCTCTCAGGATTATATCCTTGAAAGGACAGCGTTAAAACCTCACGCCTGTTGCCGCCCGATCCTGTAGCGGTTTAAATACCTCACCATGCCGCGGGAGACCAGCCTCATGAAGGGAAACCAGATGAAAGGCAGATATCTCCTGGCGAAATAGATCGCTTTCATGAAGAAGGTGGTGACCACGAGAAAGCGGTTTTTCTTCACGGCCCTCACAAGGGCCCGCGCGGTGTCCTCCGGCTCCTCCGCTGTGGACAGGATCCTCATCATCTCCACCTTCATCTCGGGTGAGAAGCCCCTGATGGGAGAGGTCTCGTAGATAGGCGTCCTGACCGCGCCGGGGCACACACAGGTCACCCCTATACCGTGTGCGCAAGCCTCATACTGCAGAGATTCGGACAAGCCCACCACACCGAACTTGCTCACGTTATAGGGCGCATTATAGGGGCTGGGTACGACCAGGCCGGCGCCCGAAGCGACGTTGACTATATGGCCCGAGCCCCTCCCGAGCATGTGCGGGTAGACCGTGCCGACGGTGTGCAGGGTGCCGAAAAGGTTAACCCCGATGACCTTCCTCCAATCCTCCATCTCCAGTACCTCGATGGGACCCCCTATACCGATGCCCGCCACGTTGACCAGCACATCGATACGTCCGGCGCGGCGAAGGGTTTCGTCCACCATCCCCTCCACCGCATCGAGATCGGACACATCGGCGGGTATGACAAACGCGCCGCGGCCCAGCCCTTCTATCAAAGCTGAAGTCCCCCGCAGCCCTTCTTCGTCGATATCGCACAATATAAGAGGGCCCGCTCCCTCGCGGGCGAATTCGACGGCGGTTGCCCTCCCGATCCCGCTTGCAGCCCCGGTAACCAGTACCACTTTTTCCCTGAGATCTTTCACGATTACCTCCCTTGACGCCGACTCCTGGCACGAGTCAAGCATACTAAGAAACGCCGTCCATCGGACGAAACAGGGCGGCCATGGATATGCGAACGGATCGGCCGCTCTCTCCGTCCAGGTTCTTTCTGTACGACGATGTTCGCCGTCGAACCATAGCTCGAGTGACCCCGGGGAGGATTTAATCTATCATAGAGAGCGAAAATCAACCAGGGAGGGAGTTGAAAACGGCATGCGCGTAGCCCTCATCTATCCCGATTATTACCAGTCCGGATGCATCGAGGGGGAGCCACAGGGCAGGGTCCACCTCGGCAGCGGCTACCTCTCCGCCTCCCTCGAGCAAGCCGGCCACGAGACCGCCTTCCTCCACCTCGTGGACCCCATCACCCGCGAGGACTTCCTGGCATGGCTCGTCGCCCAGGATGCCGGTCTGGTGGCCTTCTCCTCCACCAGCCTCATGTTCTCCAAGGTGCGCCAGATGGCGCGCTGGGCGAAGGAGGAGACCGGCCTGCCGGTGGTCATGGGAGGCGTTCACCCCACCCTCGACCCCCTGGGCAGCCTGGAGGAGAAGAGCATCGACATGGTCTGCGTGGGGGAGGGAGAGGCGGTGCTGGTGGAGCTGGTTGAGGCCTTGGAGGGGCGCGGAGAGGTGGACGAAGTCGCGAGCCTCGTGGGGCGCTGGCGCGGCAGGGATTTCGCCAATCCCGTGCGCCCCCTCCTGGAGGACCTGGACCAGCTGCCCTTCCCGGACCGCTCTATCTTCGACATGGAGCGCATGGCCCCGGACCAGATGGAGAGGATAACAGTGATGGCCTCGCGGGGCTGCCCCTACCACTGCAGGTACTGTTCCAACCACGCCCAGAAGAGCGTCTATCCCAACGCCGGCCGTTACGTGCGCTTCCGCAGCGTGGACAACGTGCTTACCGAGGTAGAGGAACTCGCCGCCGCAGCCCATGGCATCGACCACGTCCGCTTCGACGACGACATACTCACCCTGCGCCCCGCGTGGTTCGAGGAGTTCGTGCGCGAGTATCCGCGCCGGGTGGACCTACCCTTCATCTGCAACTCACGCGTCGACCTCCTGGACGAGGAGAAGATAGAGAAGCTCAAGCAGGCGGGCTGCAAGACCATCTGCATGGGCATCGAAAGCGGCAATCCCTGGCTGAGGAAGAACGTCCTCGGGCGCAAGATGGGCGACGAGCAGATCCTGGACGCCTTCCGTCTCTGCCGTAAATACGGCATCGACACCGTCTCGTTGAACATGATGGGCTTTCCCCAGGAGGATTTCTCCATGGTGCTGGACACGGTGAAGCTGAACGCCCGCGCCCAGCCCGGCATCACCCAGATCACCGTGTTCTACCCCTTCCCGGGAACGGAGCTGCACCGCACCTGCCGCGATGAGGGGCTTTTCGTGGACGAAAACACCGACACTCTCTTTACGCGACGCTCCGCCCTCAAGTTGAACGGCATCAGCGAAAGCCAGGTGGAGCTGGTGAGTGAGTTCTTCACCCCCATGGCCTGGCTTTACCACGAGATATTCACCCTGCCGTCATCGCTCTCCAAGCCCCTGGAGCGCGTGGTGGACTTCGTGCTTTCGAACGAGCGCATCCCCTACGGGTGGAAACGGAAGATGGGCGAACGGCTGCTGGTGCGCCTGCCCTGGGAATGGTACATGACCACGAAGTACTAGCATCTGGTTGCACAGATGTATGCGTGCCAGGCCTACACATTCGGAAATGTGAAGGCGCTGGCACCGTCGCGCCGCAGACGGCGCTATCGCTTACGCGATGCAGTCTATCGTTACGTTTGCCGGAGAACCCTTACGGTGCCGCGGGTGCCGTCCACCTGCACCATCTGGCCCGTCCTGATGACGCGTGTGGCCGGGCCGACGTTGACCACCGTAGGTATGCCGTACTCGCGAGCAACGATGCTGCCGTGGCTCAGCAGGCCCCCCAGGTCCATGACGATGCCCGCGGCGGTGAGGAAATGCGGCGTCCAGCCCGGGTCGGTGAAGGGGGCCACCATGATCTCGCCCGGGAGTACGTGCCCGTCGCCGGAGCGCAGCATGACCCGCGCCGGGCCGGTGACCACGCCGGGGCAGACCGCCAGGCCGGCAAACACCTCGACATCCTCATCGATCTCGTCTGCGATGAAGTCGTCGGGGTCGAACCTGCCGAATATCACCTTGGGAGGCGTTATGGCCAGGTTCTTCTCGTACTCAACCCGGCGCTGGCGGACCTTGCACTTAAGATCCGATCCGGCCTCTCCGAGCAGGACAGCCTTGGTCTCCTCCAGATAAAGGAAAAAGATGTCCCCTGCTTCCTCCAGGATGCCGCGTGAGGCGAGCCGCTCCCCCGTTTCGAGGAGCAGGCAGCGGACCAGGGCCACGGCTCGCACGGCCTCGTTCTTGACGTTCTCCCGCAAGATAAGCCCCTGCTGAGCATGGAGGAGCACATAGTCGAAAAAGCGGCGTTTTATGGGATTCGCGAGTAAACGTTTGCATCGCGCGGTCAACTCCCGGCGCACGACCTCGTTCTCTCGCAGTTTGGCCAGGGGGTCGATCTTCTCCATGCCGTACAGGTAGCTGCGCAATACACCCAGTATATAATCGGGGTCCTCCGACCATCTGCTGTTGTGCAGCTCGAGCTCTCCCCGCGTATGATGACCGTGTTCCAGCATGAAACGGTCCCACCTGGCGAGGAATGCGGCTCCAGCCTCGACCCCTGCGAATCTGCCCTTCAGGATCTCGAAACCGGTGCCGGACAGGAGGGCTGCCCGCAACTCTTCATCGGCGTTGGCCGTAAGCGCCAGCCTCCACAGCTCGAACCCCGCGTCGGCGCTGTGCATGCCCTCCAGGCCGCAGCAGAGCCGGTTAGCCGAGATGCCCCGGTAATCCTTGAGCCAAGCGCCGCATATCCTGTCCAGGGTCATGAAATAATACATGCCGCGGGCGGCTACGCCGATGATGGCGTCGCTCTCGCTAAGTAACTCGAGTGTGCCGGCTATCCTCGAGGCGAGTTCCTCATCCCCGATGGAGTGCATGTCGAGTTCCTGCATCCTCGCGATCTTCGCCTGCAGTTCCGCGATGAAAGCCCGGCCCTTGTCCAGTGATAGCGAGTGAAACCAGGCCAGGAAGAAGGGCGCCCTGGCCAGGACCTTACCCAGGCTGAAATCGAGATCGGGGATATCTTCATCGGGGATGGACACGTCCCGCAGCGCCGATCCATCGCCGGCCAAGCCTCCCTGCTCCCCCCCGAGCGCCTGGCCGACGTCCATCCGGCGCAGGCCGGGAAAGGAGTGCATCGCGCCGGTCATGGTATTGAGATTGAAATAGGCGCGGCCTGCGACCTGGCCCACTATGGGATTGTCTTTGAAATCGAGACCTATCCTCCCGAAGATGGA
>CAYHAT010000129.1:0-2428 GCA_964354675.1 uncultured Actinomycetota bacterium
TCCTCGCAATACGGCTTCTCGCGGAGCAACCTGGCTATTCTCTGCCGCGACGTGACACCAAATCGAGATTGCTTCGTCACTAGGTTCCTCGCAATACGGCTTCTCGCTTCGCGAGAAGCCTAGTTCCACTCCCTCAGGCGTACTAACCGAGTACGCCTCGGTCGCGCGCCTTGCGGGCGTGGCGCATCGGCGCTCTCGGTGCATCACCGTATTTGTGGAACGGGGTACTTGGCTCGGGCCGGATAAACGGAACTAGCGGAAGGATAATACGCGTCCATATAAGAAATAGAGTGTTGGGAAAACGTCGTCTCCGGGGGAGGTCGGTTGCAGAGAAAGACCGCGTTCAAGATAGCTTTCTTGATGCTGGCGCTCACCGTCGCAGCCATATGCGCCGTGATGCTCATCGACCCCTGGAACTGGTTGAACGGGGATGTTGACACGGCGGCCGAATCCACCGCCTTCCCCGGAGTGGAGGAGCCGTCCCTCCAGCCCCCCGCCGAACCGGTCAGCCAGCAGCCTTTCAACGTCCTTATCCTGGGGCTGGACCACGGCCTCGACCGCCCGGAGGACGGCAACGAGAGGAGCGATGTGATGATCATTGCCCATATAGACGAGGCCAAGGGCCGCGCGTGCCTTGTCTCCATCCCCCGCGACAGCTACGTGAACATCCCTGGTTACCGTACCAGCAAGATCAACGAGGCGTACCAGGTGGGCGGCCCGGAGCTTGCCGTCCAGACCGTTGAGCAGCTGACTGGAATGGATATCCGCAATCACATCGTGGTCGATTTCGACGAGTTCAAGTGGCTGGTGGACCTTTTCGGGGGCGTGCAGGTCACGTTGAGTGAGCCCCTGTCGGATCCCAAGCTCGGCAACATACCCGCCGGCAGCCAGGTCCTCGATGGAGACATGGCCCTGATCATGGCCAGGTCCAGGGATTATCCCACCGGGGACCTGGAGAGGGTGAGGCAGCAGCAGATGCTGCTCATCCAGATCCTGTACAAAGGGAAGGAACTGGCGGCCTATCCCGGCGCTGCCTGGTTCCTATCCGTGGCGATGGAACCCCTGGAAACCGACCTTACCCAGGACGAGGTCATCCGCCTGGCGCGCGGGTTCGCCGCCAACCCGGTGGTGGACGTCCAGGGCGGGGTGGCCCCGGGGCGCATCGGTTCGACCGGGGGCGCGAGTGTGTACTTCATCGACGAGGCGAAACTGCAGGAGCTGGTATCCTCCGTACAGAGCATGTGCCTCGTCCCCGAGGAGTTCCGCTGAACGGGTGGAGTGGGATGAGGATCAAGCTCGACCTCCACGTGCACACCACCTATTCCTTCGACAGCGCCATCGATCCCGCCGGGCTCAGGGAGATATGCCGCGAGCGAGGACTGGCCGGGGTGGCGATAACCGACCACGATTCACTCCAGGGCAGCTTGGCCTTTGCCTCGGAACTGCCCGACCTGCTGATCATCCCCGGATCGGAGATACGATCGGCGGAGGGAGAGATCATAGGACTTTTCCTCGCGGAAGAGATACCGCCCGGCTTGCCGGCACCCGAGACCTTGCGGCGCATCCACGAGCAGGGTGGAGTGGCGGTGATACCGCATCCCTTCGATATCGTGAAGCTAAAGAGGATGCCGTCCCGCCGCCTCGAGGAACTGGAGGGGGAGATCGACGCCATCGAGGTATTGAACGGCAAGCCGCGCTGGTGGTGGGCGAACAGCAGTGCCCGCCGCTTCGCTGACGAGCACGGGTTGCCGGTCACGGCGGGCAGCGATGCCCACAAGACAAGCCATGTCGGGCTGCTCTATACGGAGATGGAGGGATTCTCCGGTCCTGCAGGGTTTATGGCTTCCCTGGGGGGCGCTTCGGTGCATGGAAAACGCTACAGTCCCTGGGCAAGCCAGTTGGACCGCTGGAGAGCAAGGTCAAGGAAATGAATGGGACCTGACATCCGGAGGTATGCATGCCAGGCCTTAGACAAGTTCATCAGGATCAGTGGTAATCATAAGTAAGTCTGAACTTGTCCAGGCGACTGGCACCGTGCCGCCGCCCTCCGGGCGTCGCCGCGCTTTCGCGCTGCAGACTATCGTAGCGTAGTTTTATAGGCGCTAATCGAAGAACCCCTCGGGCGGCTCCATGCCCGGAGGAATATCCCCCTGGGGGGGTAAGGGCTCTAACCTATCGTCCATGCGTGGCGGCTTAACACCCTCGGCCGGGGGTTCGGCAGGGAATTCCAGTGGCGGTATATCCATCAGTAGTGGTGGGGCGGCTTCGGGTGGAGGTACTACTTCCGGTGGCGGAGCGAAGGTCGGGGATTCCGGGGCAGGCTCGAAGAAGGGCGCCGGTTCGGGTATGGGGGCCGGCGCCACGGGCACCTCTGGCGGAGCCTCCTTGGCCGCCTTCTTGGCGGCTTTCTCCTCCTCCTTCAGGCGCT
>CAYHAT010000129.1:2528-8884 GCA_964354675.1 uncultured Actinomycetota bacterium
CCTTCTGCATGCGGGCCAGCTCTTTCTTGCTCGGCGGCTCCTCCACCGCCGCGGGAGCGATCAGCTGCTCGACCGGCGCCACGGGCATCTCGGGCGGAGCCTCCTTGGCCGCCTTCTTGGCGGCTTTCTCCTCCTCCTTCAGGCGCTTGGCCTCCTCCTTCTGCATGCGGGCCAGCTCTTTCTTGCTCGGCGGCTCCTCCACCGCCGCGGGCGGTGCCGCAGGTGCGGTAGGTGCCGCCTCCACGGGAGGCGGCACCTCCCCGGGCGCGACGGGCGCCATATCCTCTTTTTCCCATAAGGACTCCGCCGCACCGAGTTCGTAAGCGGGTTTTGCCGCTACGGCGGTTGCCAGTGCAGCCTTCTCCTTCTTTTGCTTGCGAGGCGTTAGCGGCTTGACCTCCGCCTTCTGGCGCTCTTTGGCAAGCCGCATGGATGCGCTCCCGAGACCCGCCGATAGCTCCTCCACCCGGGAGTGATAACAGTTAAGGCAAAGATGTATCTGGTTTGTCTCCGCGGCACACATGGAACATATCGGCGTCTCGCATTGTATGCAGGCGGTGATGGCTTCATTTCCTGCGTGGAAAGGACATTCCATTACGGCCACCTCCAAGCCTTTTTCCCAGGGCCATTTCCATTATTATTTCTATGGTTGGACGCGTTTCCCTTTACTGTAGAGTACCCATAGACCTTAGTATATAACCCGGAGGCTGCATGATACAGGAGACTGTTCTCCATCCCTGCCCCCGGCCATTATAAGTTATCGGCAGCGCCTGACGTGATTTTAAGAGAGGTTTGCCGGCTGGTATAATGCATTTGAGCAGGACCCGCCGCAGTCTATCCAGGCAAGAGGAGCCGCAAGTCGTGACCATAAGCAAGGAAGGAAGGGCAGTATTCAGGAGGTTCTGCCTGATCAGCCTTGGTATCCCGTCAGCGCTCCTGGCTTTCACCGCCGCCATGTTCCTGTCGCCCTGGGCGATAGAGCGGGCCGAGGTGACCCCAGGTGTGCTGACCACCGCCGCGGCCTGCCTGGCCGCAGCCGGCATCGCCATCTGGGCTTTCTTCAGCTTTTTCCTATACCGCCGCCTGTGGAAGGTTTTTCCTCATATCGGCGACAGGGAGAAGAGCTGGTCGTATGCGGAGGGGGTCTTCGGCCTGTTGGGAGTGGGCACGAGCATGACCTCGGTACTGGCCAACTTCTACTATCTCTTCAGCGGTGACTTCAACCGCAGCGCCGTGCTCTTCGCCCTATCCTACCTGCTGGCCCTGGTGGAGGCGTTCAGGTTCCCGACCCGCATAGCGGATGTCGAGGATACGATAGCGGAGATGGAATGATGGGACCGCTGCGAAGATTCGAAAAACGCCTGGAGAAGCTGTTCGAGGAGCCTTTCGCCAGGGCCTTCAAGGGTGGAGTGCATCCCCTTGAGATAGCCCGCAGGTTGATGAGGGAGGTCGATGACCACAGGGTGCTTGGAGTAAGCGAGACCTTGGCCCCCAATCACTTCCTGGTGCGCTTGAGCCCCCCGGACTACGAACGCCTTGCGGGGGTCGCAGGTAGCCTGGCGGCGGAGATGGAGTCCCTGGTCATCACCTATACGAACCAGAGGAGTTACCATTTGATCACGCGGCCGCACGTGGACTTCGAGTCCGATGTATCCCTGCGAGAGGGAGAGTTCGCGGTGCTGGCCTCGCTGGATGAGCCGCTGAAAGCTCAACCACCGACGGAGAGGATGGGGGTGGGACAACAGTCCGCGCAAGCGGAGAGCCGTCTCGGAGTGCTGACCATTCTCAAGGGAGACAAAGCGGGCATCAGCTACAACCTGGAGGGCACACGGACCAGGGTCGGAAGGGCGGAGGAGAACGACCTGGCATTGGCGGATCCGCGCGCCTCACGTTTTCACGCCGAGATAGAACGCGCGTCGTTGGGATATATCATCAGGGACCTGGGGAGCACAAATGGCACCCTGGTGCGGGGACGCAAGATATATGAAAGGTTGCTCGAGGACGGTGATACCCTCATCGTGGGCAATACCGAGATGCGTTTTGGACTTATCAAGGACCCGCGCCGGCGTTGATATACTTCAGCCTGGAGGGGTAAGAGTGCGGAGGTGCTGCGGATACCGATGTCATATCCGGAACGGGATATTATCATGAGAGCGAGAGCCGGCAAGGGGTTCAGTAAAAAGAGAAGAGGTGTATGTTGCCGGAGATCGTCTATATAACGCTGAGGTTCGTCTTCCTGGCGCTGCTCTATGTCTTCGTCTTCCTGGTGGCCAGGACCGTGTACCGCGAGCTCAAGCCCGCGCCCGTACGACCTGCAGTCGAGAGGACCTCCACGAAGGCACCCCGCGGCAAGCACAAGGCCAGGCTGGTGATGGCGAGTGACGTAGGACGCAAGAAACAGGCGAGCTGGGACCTGGAGGGCGAGATCGTAATCGGCCGCGCCCCGGAATGCGCGGTGTCTATCGACGACGAGTTCACCTCCAACCTGCATGCCAAGATATACCAGACGGAGGGAAGGTACTATGTGGAGGACCTTGGAAGCACCAATGGAACCTACGTCAACGGTAGGCGCATCAATTACCCGACGGAGTTGAGAGGCGGCGACCGCGTCAAAATAGGGCGCACGGTGATGGAGCTGAGGAGGTAGACATTGCGGTACGCAGCCCTTTCCGAGACGGGTAAAGTGCGGGAAAACAACGAGGACAGCTACCACGCCGATGGCCGCATCTTTATCGTCGCCGATGGTATGGGAGGTCACCGAGCCGGGGAGGTGGCGAGCACAGCCGCCATCGAGGAGTTCATGCGCTTCGATGAGGAGAACCGCGAGACCTCCCCCCCGCAGCGCATGCGGGGTGGGATCCATGCCGCCAACCTCGCCCTCTACCACATAGCGCAGGACGACCCGGAGTTGGAGGGGATGGGCACCACCTTCACCGCTGTCCTGGTGGAGGGAGGCCTTTACCTTGGTCATGTGGGTGACAGCCGTGCTTACATCTGGAGGGAGGGAGGACTGCGCCCCTTGACCAGGGACCATTCGTTGGTGGAGCACATGGTCAGCGAGGGCTATCTGTCTCCACGGGAAGCGCGTATCCACCCCCAGAGGAACGTCATACTGCGAGCCCTCGGCATCTCCGAAGAGTTGGAAGTGGACCTGGAGACGGTGGATGCCGCTCCTGGAGACAGGCTGCTGTTATGCAGCGATGGGCTGTCAGGTTTCGTCGAGGATAAGGAGTTGGAGGCCATCGTCTCCCTGGAAACCGCACCGGAGGAACGCTGCCGCAGGCTGGTGGGCGCGGCGAATGAGCGAGGCGGTATAGATAACATCACCGTTATCATGATCGACTTGGGGGCCGAGGTCGGAGCCCCCGGGACTGCGGACGCTGCTGCAAAACGGCCTTGGTGGAGAGTACTCCGAAGGCGCGGGGCTGACTAGGCACCATATGGCCAGCCCATACCTTACCTACGACGTTTGTCATGGAGTGTATTTGCAGTGAGGATGAGCCCGCGTTGGAAGGAACTGATGCTGCTGGCCGCGGCGGCTGTTATCCCCTTCGTAGGCTGGGTATCGCTGGACCTGGCCCGGGAGGAGCACGTAGTGGCGGGAAACATCGTGTACCCGCTGCTCATGGTGGGCATGTTCTTCCTGGCCCATGTGGTCCTGCGGTTTTTCAGACCTGATGCGGATCCCGTGCTTCTCCCGCTGGCCGCGGCCCTCTGCTACCTGGGGGTGGTACTCCTCTTCCGCCTGAATGCCCACATGGCGCGGCTGCAGGTGACCTGGCTCGCTATAGGGGTGGCTGCGATGCTGGCGCTGGTCGCCGCGCTCAAGGATTATAGCGTCCTCGCGAGATATCGTTATACCTTGGCCGTGGCAGGGTTGGTGCTGCTGCTATCCACCATGGTCCTGGGCAAGGAGGTTAATGGGGCGCGGCTGTGGATCGTCTTCGGCCCCCTGCGCTTCCAGCCCTCGGAGCTGGCGAAGATCCTGCTGGCCGTCTTCTTCGCAGCCTACCTTGCGGATAAGAAGGAGCTCATCGCGAGCGCTGGGCGTTCATTCCACGGGCTGAACCTGCCGCGCCTGCGCGACCTGGGCCCCCTCCTGACCATGTGGGCCCTCTCGCTCCTGCTGCTCATCTTCCAGAGGGACCTGGGCTCCTCGCTGCTCTTCTTCGGGATCTTCCTTGCCGTGCTCTACGTCGCCACAGCGCGGTTATCTTTCGTGCTGGTGGGGATCTTGCTGTTCATCCTGGGAGCGGCCTTTACCTTCTTCACCTTCTCCCACGTGCAGGAGAGGGTGGACACCTGGCTCGATCCACTCAACCCGGAGACCATCGCAGACGAGAGCTACCAGATAGCGCAGTCGCTCTTCGCCTTCGCCGAAGGCGGCGTATCCGGGGTCGGCCTGGCGCGCGGATACCCGGACATCATCCCTTTCGTGGAGACCGATTTCATCTACGCCGCCGTGGGGGAGGAACTGGGGCTCTTTGGTGCTGTTGCCCTGGTACTCCTCTACTTGATGTTCGTGGGCCGGGGTCTTTACATCGCCCTGCGTTGCGAGGACGATTTCGGAAAACTGCTGGCCGTGGGGCTGGCCACCATCATCGCCCTGCAATCCTTCATCATCATGGGCGGGGACACCCGGCTGGTGCCGCTGACGGGTATCACCCTGCCCTTCGTGAGCTACGGCGGGAGCTCGCTGGTAAGCAACTTCCTGCTCTTGGGGTTGTTACTGTGCATCTCCGGAAGGCGGCGAGAGAAGGCCGCTAGACCGCGAAGGGTTGCGGGAGATCGGCGAAGCGCCGGCGAGGGACCGGAGCGGCCCTTATCGCGCCAGCCCACCGCTTACAGTATCGATGCCATGGGATCCACGGGGAGGTAGAGAGGTTGCAGAAAAGCATCAAGAAACTGGGCATCCTTTTCATCATCCTCGCTATGGCGCTGGTGTTTAACCTCAGCTATCTGCAGGTGTTCGGGCAGGAGAAGCTGGTGGAGAACCCTGCCAATACGCGCCGCCTCATCGAGGAGTACGGCATAGCCCGCGGCAGGATCATCACCGCTGACGGACTGGTGGTGGCAGAGAGCGTCAAGGCTGAAGAGCCGTTCGAGTACAAGCGGAGCTACCCTGGCGGCAGCCTTCTCTCCCATATCGTGGGTTACGACAGCCCGCAATTCGGCAGATCGGGGCTGGAGGAATACTACAACGACTACCTGCTGGGCCGGAAACCGCCCCGGGGATGGGTGGAGGAGATGACCTCCGACCTGGAGCAGGGCAACGACCTCACCATAACCATCGACTCCGAGGTGCAGGCCGCAGCGGCGCAAGCCCTGGGCCGTCAGAAGGGCGCGGTGATAGCCATGGATCCCAAGACGGGAGGGGTCCTGGCCATGTATTCCTGGCCCACCTTCGATCCCAATGCGCTGGTGAGCCAGGAGCGTGACGCCGAGGGGGACCCGGCGGCTGACGCTGCGATGCTCTCCTATATCCAGGACCCTGCCAGCCCCCTGCTCAACCGTGCCAGCATGGGGCTGTACGCACCGGGGTCCAGCTTCAAGGTGGTGACTGCCTCGGCGGGCATAGAGTCAGGCTTCCCTCCCGCAACGACTTATAACTGTCCGGGCGTATGGCCGGTAGGCGGCTCCCAGGTCACGAACTATGGCGATCCCCCGACCGACTTCGGCGTCCAGAACATGGATCAGGCCCTCACCAGGTCCATCAATACATATTTCGCCCAACTGGCGACGGATATGGGGGCCGAGGCACTAGTGAGGTACGCGGAACGCTTCGGGATGAACGGCATCCCGCCCCTGGACTACCCGGCGTTGGCCGCCTCTTCCATCCCACAGCCAGGTCAGATGGACGCCGTGGACCTGGCCTGGAGTGGCGCGGGGCAAGCAGAGCTCCTCATGACCCCCCTCCAGCTCTGTCTCGTCGGTTGCGCGCTGGCCAATGACGGAAAGACCATGCTCCCGCATCTCATGAAGGATATACGCCGCGAGGACAATATCCTGGAGCGCTTTGGCGCCGGGGAATGGAGGTCCCCCATATCTCCCGAGACCGCCGGTGAGGTGCTGGAGATGATGGTGCACGTAGTGGAGAGCGGCACCGGCACCGAGGCGGCTATCCCCGGTGTGACCGTGGCCGGGAAGACGGGGACGGCCGAGGTGGAAGGGAAGCCGCCGCATACCTGGTTTCTCGGGATCGCGCCGGCGGAGAACCCCACGGTGGTCGTCGCGGTGGTGGTGGAGAACAGCGGAGGCAGCGGGGGAGCCGTCGCCGCTCCCATCGCCCGTGATGTCCTCGAGGCCGCCCTGAAGTAATCCCCATTATTGGAATAATGCCCATAATATGAGTACCG
>CAYHAT010000130.1:0-8854 GCA_964354675.1 uncultured Actinomycetota bacterium
CTCGCCGACGATATCGGAGGAGACGATGGGGTCCTCGGTGTATTCCAGTATCCCCTTGAGGGTCCCTTCCGCCGCGGTTTTCATCGCCGCGTTGATGTCCGCCGCGCTGGTTTGCCTGGAGAGGACCGCCACCAGGTCCACCACGCTGCCGTCCATCACCGGGACGCGCATGGCGATACCGTCCATCTTTCCCTTCAGCGCCGGTATGACCAGCCCTATGGCCTTGGCCGCACCCGTTGAAGTGGGGATGATATTGCCCGCAGCCGCACGGGCACGCCTCAGGTCCTTGTGGGGAAAGTCCAGGATGCGCTGGTCGTTGGTGTAGGCGTGGATGGTGGTCATGATACCGGACTCCACGCCGAAGCTGTCCATGAGCACCTTCGCCACCGGCGCCAGGCAGTTGGTGGTACAGGAGGCGTTGCTGATGATGTCGTGCTTGGAGGCGTCGTACTCGCCGTCGTTGACCCCCATGACGATAGTGATGTCCGGGTCGGTCGCCGGTGCGGTGATGATCACCTTCGAAGCCCCCGCGGCGAGGTGTTTGGCGGCGCCGTCACGGCCGGTGAAAACGCCGGTGGCCTCGATGACCACCTGCACTCCCAAGTCCTTCCATGGCAGCTGCGCCGGGTCCTTTTCCGACAGCACCTTGATATCCTTCCCGTCCACGCTAATGGCGTCGCCCCTGGCTTCCACCGCGCCGGGATACTTGCCGAATACGGTGTCGTACTTCAACAGATGCGCCAGGGTGGCGCAATCAGTAAGGTCGTTGATGGCCACTATGTCCACATCTTTGCCGGCGGCAGCGCGCAGGAACAACCGCCCGATCCTGCCGAAACCGTTTATGCCTACCTTTACCGTCATTTCGGTACCTCCTTCAGATCTTTGCCTGTTCCTCTGGTCGGGATCCTCCCTATGCTCCACATGACATTATAAGCAAAAACGCTGTGTGGTAAACATGGTGAGTCTGCGGTTGTGCAGATGCCTAGAGGGACGCGGCGATGCGCCTGATGCGCAGCAGGCGGTGGTACACTGCGGATTTGGTGAGCGGGGGTTCGAAATAACCTCCCAGTTCAGCGAGGCTCGCCTCCGGGTAACTGAGGCGGGCCTCGGCCACCTCCTGCAGGGAGGCCGGCAATCTGCCCAATCCGAGGTGGTCCTCGATGAGGTGGATCTCGCGCAACTGCCGCTGCGCTGCGTCCACGGTGCGCTCCAGGTTGGCCGTCTCGCTGTTCACGCGGCGGTTGACCCGTTCCCGCACTTCCCGCACCACCGCGTCGCTCTGCAGCCGCAGGACGGCGTTGTACGCCCCCAATAACGCCAGCAGGTCCACCTGGTCACTGCGGCTCTTGCTGTATATGGCATAAAGCCGCTTCTTCCTGCTGGTGTGCATGTCGAGACCGTACCTGGCCGAAAGATCGCGCAGGCCTTCGGCCATCTCGGCATGCTGGACGTTTATCTCCAGATGGGCCGGCTGGTCCGGCCGGCTCACGTATCCACCCCCCAGGAATGCTCCCCTAAGGTAGGATATGCCGCAGCAATGCTGTCGGATGATCCTCGGCGGGACACCTAGAACCGGGCGCAATGAGTCGTCCAGCAGCCCGAGCTCGTTGAGTATCTGGGTCGAACGTTCACCGTCTCCCAGGTAGAGGAAATAGCAGTTATGGCCGCGCAGACGCGGCGCCTTTTCCACTCTCAACTCCGGGGAGACAAAGAAAAGCTCTTTGAGGTAGGAGAACATCTTCCTCGCAACCGCGGCGTTCTCACTCTCGGTGTGCAGGCTGAGACGGTGCGGTCCCATGAGATGCAGGGCTCCTTCCAGGTGGAAGAGCGCCGAGAGTTCCGCCAGGCGGCAGCAGCGGCGGGAGGGCATCACGCGGGCCAGTTCGTCCTTGACCTCGGTGGTAAAAGCCATGTATCACCTGCGGTGGACATCACGGTGGCGTATGTTGACGGACCAGCCGGCAGCCTCGAGCCGCGCCGCCAGTTCGTCCACCAGGACCACGGAGCGGTGCTGCCCCCCGGTGCATCCCATGGCCAGGGTTATGTACCGCCTCCCCTCCCGGATGAACCTGTCCCTCAAGAACCGGATGAGGGACTCCACCTGGTCCAGGAACTCTGTGCTATCCTTTTCACCCAGGACGTATTCCCGGACCTCTTCGTCGCCGCCATTGAGTTCACGCAAGCGGTCGACCCAGAACGGATTGGGAAGAAAACGCAGGTCGAAGACCATATCCGCGTCCAGGGGCAGGCCGTACTTGTAGCCGAAAGACACCAGGCTTACCTCCAGGGGGACGGCCATTCCCTCCGACCGGTACTGGTTCATGAGTTGTTCGCGCAACTGGTGCACGTTGCTCTTGCTCGTATCTATGACGATGTCCGCCCTTCCCCTCAGGATCTGCAGCAGGTCGCGCTCCCTGGCGATACTCTCGGAGATCCCTCCGGGGTCGTTTATGGGATGAGAACGCCGGGTCTCCTTGAAGCGGCGGATAAGGGTCTCGTCATCTGCCTCCAGAAAAACGATGCGATAAGGGATGTCGCCGCGATCCAGTTCCGCCAGGGATTCGGTGAGTTCGTCGAAGAACTCTCCTCCACGCACATCGATCACCGCGGCCAGGTGCTCGATGTTTATGTCGCTCTGGGAGCACAGCTCGACCATCTTCACGAGCAGGGTGGGCGGGAGGTTGTCCACGCAGAAATAGCCGAGGTCCTCCATGCTCTTGATGGCAATGGATTTCCCCGCGCCGGAAAGGCCGGTGATGATGCTTATCTCCAGTTCCCTTTACCTCCCTGCTTGATGCGTTCTACCTGGACTATTATATGTTTTATCGGCAGGAATGAGGAATACGGTTATGAAGAATATGGAAGGCATGTATGATTGGACCCTCCTGTACGGTCATCGCTGCATCGCATCTCTCCCGGGATGGAAAGGCGTCCGGGGCTAGCGTCCGTCCTTTGCGCCCTCGAAGTCGAGGAGCCAGGCTTTGATATGCTCCGATCCTCCATAACCACCCAGGCTGCCGTCGCTCTTGATGACACGGTGGCAAGGGATGATGATCGGAAAGGGGTTGGAGTGCATGACGTTTCCGACCGCTCGCGCCGCGCGTGGATGGCCTGCCATCTCGGCGACCTCGCCGTAGGAGGCCGTCTCTCCCGGCGGTATCCCGGCGACCTTTCTGAACACCGCTTCCTCGAAAGGGGTCACGTCGATATAAGCGATCAGGGCTTCCGCCATTGAAGAGTCGACTTCCCCGCCCGAGAAGTAGGCCTTCAGGGCATTGATGAGTTCCTCCACCGCAGGTGGAGGTGGTGATTGCCCCGCTTCACACATCGCCTCTTCGCCCGCGAACGTCATGCAGGCCGGAAGACCCTCCTCGACGCGGATGCTTATCTTTCCCAGTGGCGTCTTTATCGTATAGGAAACCAGCTTTTCCATTCTATCCTCCCGTATCAGAAAACCATCTTTTTCTAATGGTACACCGCGGAAAGGACATCGGAGCCAGACGGCTGCCATGCGGATACTCCCTGCAGGGTCAGTCCTCTTTGGAACCGTCTCCGGAGGCGACAGGGTGAAACCTGCGGTAGACGTTTTCCGCCGTGCGGCGGTCCAGGAAAGTCAGGTCTTGCAACTCTTCCAGGGGGGCGTCGGCCAGGCGGGCCAGGCTGCCGTAATGGCGCAACAACGACCCTTTGCGTTTCGGGCCTATGCCGGGGATGTCGTCCAACGCGGAGCGGCGGGTGCGCTGCGCCCTCTGCTGGCGGTGGTAGTCGAGGGCGTAATGGTGCGCTTCGTCCCGTATGCGCTGCAGCAGGTGCAGCGCCTCGGAATCGCGGGGCAGGAGCACCGCTCCCTTCCCGCCGGGAAGATAGACCTCCTCCATGCGTTTGGCCAGTGCGGCAGCTTCTATATCATAAAAGCCCCTACCCTGTAACGCTTTGAGGGCCGCCGCCAGCTGCGCTTCTCCCCCATCGATGAGGATGAGGTCCGGTTTCTTGTGAAAGGAATCCAGCCTGATGCCCGTGCTGTCCCCTGCATCGCCTGCGGCGTCTAGCTTCGTGTCCGCCAGCTTGGAGAGGCGGCGGTCGAGCACCTCTTCGATCATGGCCACGTCGTTCTGACCCTGCACTCCCCTGATGCGGAAACGGCGGAAGTCCCTCCTCGCCGGGATGCCCGCCTCATAGACCACCATGGACCCCACGGCGTCATCTGCCCCCAGGTTGGAGATGTCATAACATTCGATGCGGTATGGAAGGTTCAGCAGACCCAGGCTCTCGTAGACGCCGTTTACTGCGCGCGATATCCATCCCAGGTCGCTCGCCTGTTTAGCCAGGTGCACCTCGAGCGAGAGGCGGGCGTTGTTTCCGACCTTCTCGACCAGGCTGCGCTTCTTGCCCCTCATGGGCACGACCACCTTGACCTTCCTGCCGGCCTTGCCGGACAACAGGGCCTCCAGCAGGGTTTTATCCTCGCTATCCGGCGCATGCGAGACAATGACCTCGCGGGGGATGTAGGTGGCCTGTGCATAGAACTGCGGGAGGAAGGCGGACATGATCTCCCCCTCGCTCTGCCCCGCAGGGAGAACGGTGAAAAGGTCCTGCTTGCCGAGTATCTTTCCGCTACGCACGTAGAAAACGGTCACGCATGCGTCCAGCTCCCCCGCGTACACCGCGAAGACGTCCTGGTCGCCCTCCTTGATGGAGTATGCCTGCTGGCGCTCGAGCAGGCGTTTCAGTGCCGTAAGGCGGTCCCTGGTGCGGGCCGCTAACTCATACTCCTGCCGTCCGGACTCCTCTCGCATGCGCTCTTCGAGCCCCCCCAGGATCACATCGTGCCTTCCTTCCATGAACCCTCTCACACCGTCTATGATGTGCCGGTATTCGCCGGGGGATACCGCTCCTATGCAAGGACCGCAACAGAGCTTGATGTGATGATCGAGGCATGGCGAACCCGTGCTCTTTCCCGGCTCACGACTGCGGCAGGCTCGGAAGGGAAAGACCTTGCGCAAGGTCTCTATGGTCTCTCGCACAGCCCCGGCGTGGGCGAAGGGACCGTAGTAAAGGGCGTCCTTGCGCCGCTTGCCTCGCGTGAACATCACCCTGGGATAGGTGTCCTCGATGCAGACCATCATGTAGGGGTAGCTCTTGTCGTCGCGGAACTCGATATTGTATTCGGGGTGATAACGCTTGATGAGGTTGGCCTCGAGGATCAGCGCCTCCACCTCGTTGGCACAGACGATGAAGTCCACATCGGAGATACGCTCGCGCAGCTGGGCTAGGCGGGGATTATCGACCTCGCGCCCCTGAAAATAGGAGCCCACCCGTTTGCGCAGCGATGCCGCCTTCCCCACATAGATGATCCTGCCCGGCGCGTCCTGGAAGATGTAGACGCCGGGGGCATCGGGAAGCGTTGCGGCCTTCTTCTTCATTCCGCTCACGGCACATCACCTCGCCGCCGCCGCGCGCCCTCTGCGTTTCAGGATGGGACGCAGGTATTCGCCGGTGTAAGAGGAGGGTGAAGCGGCGATCTCCTCCGGCGTGCCGGCGGCTACCATGTGACCGCCCTCCTCTCCCCCCTCCGGGCCCAGGTCTATGATCCAGTCCGCGCACTTTATCACATCGAGGTTGTGTTCGATGATGAGCACGGTGTTCCCCGCGCCCACCAGGCCCTGCAACATGTTCAGGAGCTTATCGATATCGTCGAAGTGCAGCCCGGTGGTGGGCTCGTCCAGCAGGTAGAGGGTCTTGCCGGTAGCCCGCTTGTTGAGTTCGGAGGAGAGCTTCACCCTCTGCGCCTCACCGCCGGAAAGGGTGGGGGCCGGCTGTCCGAGCTTGATATAGCCCAGGCCTACGTCGTAAAGAGTCTGCAGCCTCCTGCGGATGGGCGGGATGGCCTGGAAGAAATCCAGCGCCTCCTCTACAGACATGTCCAGGACCTCGCACACGTTGCGGCCCTTGTAGGCGACCTCCAGGGTCTCGTTGTTGTACCTCTGACCCTTGCAGACCTCGCAGGGGATGTATACGTCCGGCAGGAAATGCATCTCTATCTTGATGGTGCCGTCACCGCGACAGGCTTCGCATCTTCCTCCCCTGACGTTGAAGCTGAAACGGCCCGGCTTGTAACCGCGTACGCGGGACTCCACCGTGTCCGCGAAGAGCGCGCGGATGTTGTCGAAGACGCCGGTGTAGGTGGCCGGGTTGGAGCGTGGCGTGCGGCCGATGGGGCTCTGGTCGATGTTGATGACCTTGTCTATGTGCTCCAGGCCCTCGATGCCGTCATGCCTGCCCGGAGGGACCCTGGAGTGGTAGAGCCGGCGCGCCAGCCCGCGGTAGAGGACATCGTGCACCAGGGTGCTCTTACCCGAGCCCGAGACCCCGGTCACGCACACCAGCAGCCCCAGGGGTATCTCAACGTCGATGTTCTTGAGATTGTGTTCTTTTGCTCCCTGCACTACCAGGCTGCGCCTGCCCGCCGCGCGCCTTGCGCGGGGGACGCCGATGCTCATCTCGCCGCGCAGGTACTTGGCGGTTATGGATTTGCGACGTTTGAGCAGGCCGTCCAGGGGTCCGCTGAATACTATCTCTCCCCCGTGTTCTCCCGCGCCAGGCCCGATATCCACCACCCAATCCGCGGCCCGTATAGTGGCTTCGTCATGCTCTACCACGATGAGCGTGTTTCCCATGTCCCGCAGTTCCTCCAGGGTGGATATGAGGCGGCGGTTGTCACGCTGGTGCAGCCCGATGGAGGGCTCGTCCAGGATATAGAGTACGCCCACCAACCCCGAGCCGATCTGGGTGGCCAGGCGGATGCGCTGCGCCTCTCCTCCGGCCAGGGTAGCGGCAGCGCGGTCCAGTGAGAGGTAGTCCAGCCCTACGTCCACCAGGAAGCCCAGGCGGGATCCGAGCTCCTTTAGTATGCGCCGGGAGATGGCCTCCTCCGTAGGGGTGAGGGGAAGGCGCCCCAGGAAACCCATGCACTCCCGGATAGAGAGTTGCGAGAGCTGGTGGATGTTATGGCCGGCTACCGTAACCGCCAGGCTGGAGGGCTTGAGTCGCGCACCTCCGCAAGCCTGGCAGGGGCGCACGCTCATGTACTGGGATATCCTGGAGCGGGCATACTCGGAATCCGTCTCCTTGTATCGCCTCTCCAACCAGTTCACGATGCCCTCGAAATGCGTGAAGTAGGAGCGCACCATGCCGCGCTGGTTGCGGTAACGCACGTAGACCTTCTCGTGGCCGGTTCCATAAAGGATCTTTTCCCTTATCTCTTCCGGCAGCTCGCGGAAAGGCGTGTCCATACTGAACTCGTACTTATCGGCAAGGGCTTCCAACAAACGGTAAGAGAAGGACGATGTGCCTGGCCAGGGTACGACTGCTCCCTCCTCCAGGCTGAAGGCGGGATCCGGCACCACCAGCTCGGGGTCTATTACCTGCAGGAAGCCCAAGCCGCTGCATTCGGGGCAGGCGCCGTAGGGGCTGTTGAACGAGAACATACGCGGCTCCATCTCGGGCAGGGAGATGTCACACTGCGGGCACGAGAAATGCTCGCTGAAGTAGCGGTCGCCGTCGTTCTCCACCGCGACGATTACCATCCCCTCGCCCAGTTCCAGGGCGGTCTCCAGGGAATCGGCCAACCTGCGCCGCACGCCTTCCTTGAGCACCAGGCGGTCAACCACCACCTCGATGTCATGGCGACGGTATCGCTCCAGCCTTATCTCTTCTTCCAGATCCAGCAGTTCCCCATCCACGCGCGCTCGCGCATAGCCCTTGCGCCTCACCTCGGAGAGCAGGCGCGAATACTCTCCCTTGCGCCCTCTCACCACCGGGGCAAGGATAGAGAGTCGCGTGCCCGTTCCCAACTCCCCCACCCGCTCGATGATCTGCTGCGAGGTCTGGCGCTCGATGGGCTTCCTGCAGGAAGGGCAGTGCGCCTTGCCGATGCGGGAGTAGAGGAGCCTCAGGTAGTCGTGGACCTCGGTGATGGTGCCCACGGTGGAGCGGGGATTGCGGGTGGCGCTCTTCTGGTCGATGGAGATGGCTGGCGAGAGGCCCTCGATGTAGTCCACGTCCGGCTTGTCCATCTGGCCCAGGAACTGGCGGGCGTAAGCCGAGAGCGATTCCACGTACCTCCTCTGCCCCTCGGCGTAGATGGTGTCGAAGGCGAGGGAGGACTTACCGCTTCCGGAGAGGCCGGTCATCACGATAAGCCGGTCCCGGGGCAGGCGGAGGTTGATGTTCTTGAGGTTGTGCTCGCGCGCGCCGCTTATGATTATCCAATCCATATCTCAATACCGTTGCTCCGTCAGTCCTTCAGTCCCGGGAAGGCTGTTTTCATGAACGATCCTGTTCCTTTTTCGTACTGCTGCACACACGTCCATGATCTTCAACGACCCTCTTGCGCCGCCATGCGGTGCAGCCTCTTCTTGAGGTCGGCCACTTCGTCGCGCAGGCGTGCCGCGTACTCGAAACGCAGGTCCTCGGCGGCCAGCCGCATCTCGTCCTCCAGGCCCAGGATGAGCTGCTCGATGTCCTGGACTGGCATCTCCTCGCGTTCCCGGCGTTTTACCTTGTAGGGAGCCGTGTCGTCCGGGAGGAGGACCATGTCCATTATATCGCTTACCCGTTTGCGCACTGTTTGAGGATTGATGCCGTGTTCGCGGTTGAAGTCCACCTGCAGGCTGCGGCGGCGCTCGGTCTCGTCGATGGCCCGGCGCATGGAATCCGTGACCTGCGATGCGTACATGATCACCTGCCCGTTCACGTTACGGGAGGCGCGGCCGATGGTCTGTATGAGCGAGCGCTCGTTGCGCAGGAAGCCCTCCTTGTCAGCGTCCAGGATGGCCACCAGCGAGACCTCGGG
>CAYHAT010000131.1:0-8834 GCA_964354675.1 uncultured Actinomycetota bacterium
GGATCCCTTGCTCGAGAACGTCGAGGTCCTATGCGTTTACGGTCTCCCGCGTTACGCCGGCAGCGGGGAAGGCCAGTCCGCCGCGGGGGGATACGCGGGCGAATGCATCCTGCTACAGCTGACCTGCGAGGAGGCGTGCCGCCTGGGCGCAGCCCAGGAGGGTGGCAAGGTCGAGATCCTGCTGCGTCCGGCGGAACAGTAGCGTAAGCCCTCGACCGGCTCGCGAGGACAATCTCCATATATATGCTCATTGCTGTCCTTTATGTTCAACCTCGGGCGCTCATGCGCCGATAAATCAAGCGCACAAATCTGTGGTACAGGAGTTACGACCATGGGCAAAAAGGGGCATGTGCTTCTAGCCGACGACAATAAACTGGTGGTCAAGGTCACCAGCTCCATACTGGAACAGGCCGGTTACAAGGTTGATGTGGCCTGGGATGGGATCGAGGCCGCGATCAAGGCATTCTCACTCCTGCCCGACCTGATGATCCTGGACATCGAGATGCCCAAGATAAGAGGCTACCAGGTATGCCGGCTCCTCAAAGAGGATCAGCTCACCTCCTGGATGCCGGTGATAATGCTCACCGGAAGGGAGCACCAGAGCGACATGTTCTGGGGGCTGAAGACCGGGGCCGATGCCTACATCACCAAGGGCTTCAAACCCGAACACCTGCTGGAGAAAGTCGATGAACTGCTGGCGCAAGCCGGGGAATACGAGGAAACGAAGGAGCTCTCCCGTAAGAGGAAAAAGGACGTTACAGAGGATTACGTCATCGACAAGATAACCGACCTCCTCGACCACAAGTTGTACGAGACCACCATACTCAACGACATCGCCTCCCTCTCCGGCTCGCTGCAGGACTTCCCCGAGACCGTAAACTCGGTCTTCGAGATCCTCGATAAACTCTTCAGCTACAACGTAGGCAGCCTGCTCTTCCTCACTGAGCAGGAGCTGTACCTGTACGTAAACCACCCCTGCTCCCCGGAAGCCCTGGAGGAGGCGGCGGCGAAAAGCGTGCAGGCGGCGACCGGATACGCGTGGCAGATCAAGGACCCCTCACTCATAGAGCGGGTGATCCTCAATGAGGACAGCATGGGTGAGGTCCCTCAGGAGAAGCAGCCCGATCCGACCTATGTTCACATCCCCCTGACCGCTCACAAGACGGTGATCGGGGTGCTGGTAGTGGCCGGTCCTCCCACCCCGGCTTTCCGCCGGGACGCACCGGGCATACTCAACCTGGTCAGCAACGAGCTGACCATGATCCTGGACAACGCCCGCCTCTACGAGGGCGCCAAGCGCATGGCTATCACCGACGGCCTGACCAGGATCTACAACCACCGCTTCTTCCAGGAGCTCTTCGAGAAGGAGTTCAAGCGTGCCAGCCGCTACAACACCTTGTTCTCCCTGATCATGCTGGACATCGACTTATTCAAGCGCCTGAACGATACCTATGGCCACCTCTATGGGGACGAGATACTCAAGGAGATGGCCGCCCTGGTCAAGGGATGCCTGAGGACCATGGACATCCTGGCCCGTTACGGCGGTGAGGAGTTCGCTATCCTCCTGCCGGAGACGGACCTCGATGACGCCGTGCAAACGGCGGAGCGCATCCGCATGGCGGTGGAGAACTACGATTTCCCCGCGTCAGGGGGAAAACCGGTCAGGGTTACCGTCAGCCAGGGAGTCACCTCATTCCCTTCACTCGGTATCGAGAAGCGTTCCGACATAGTGGCCAAGGCGGACTCTGCTCTTTATGAGGCCAAGGAGACGGGACGCAACTGCGTGCGGTTCCGGGAGTAGGGGGTCGTGTCTTCGATCTTCGATTTCATCGCTGAGCTAGGGAAGATCAGACATCCCTAACGGAAACCGAAGATCGAAGACACGACCCCCTAATCGTTGCGCAGCATCCTCCACAGGTTCAAAGCGCTGTCCACGGCCATCTCCGTACCGACGCCGCGGCCTCCCGCATCCGCCCCCACCAGGTAGAGACCCTGCACGGGCGTGACGCTGGAAGGGCGGCTCTTGCCCACCTGACGGCGGTTCTGCGCTATGCCGATGACCTCCCCCGTCCATCTTCCGGAGATCTCGGAGATGTAGCGGGTGTCGGTGCGTATCTTCCAGACGATGTGCTCCTCGAGGTCCGGAAACAGGTCCTGCATGGTGTTCTCTATGCGGTCGAGCATCTCTTTGCATATCGCATCGGCCTGTTCGGGCTCCTCCAGGCCCGGAGGCGCGAGAGAGCCCGCGAGCACCAGCTGGCAGCCGGGAGGGGCAAGGGAGGGATCGGCGGCCGAGGGTACGGGCACGAAGATGGCGGCCTGCCTCTCCACCAGCGCCTCGTCACGGAAATCCGGGAAATAGCAGGATAGGGGAGATCTGACCACCTCGGCATCCAGGGCGTACTTCACGCTGACCGCGCCGAAGGAGAGACGCAGGCTGTCCACCATGGACAGATAACCATCGGGGAAATGATGGCGGCCGGCGAGGGCTACGGTCTCCTTGATGCCGTTGTTGCTGATCACGACGTCGGCGGGGATAAAGCCCCCTGCCTCTACGCCTTGCACCTTGCCGCCCTCGACGACTACCTGTTCTACCAGGGTGGAGTAGCGGAGCTCGCCGCCGAGGGAGTGCAGGGCATCCAGGTAGGCCATGGGCACGGCCCGCATGCCGCCTATGGGGTAGCAGAGGTTCTTCTCCTTGTTCTGGCCGGCGAAACAGACTATGAACTCTCCCGTGGAGGCAGCCCGGCGGGAGATGCACATGTACATGCCCGTGAAGCCGTCCAGCACCCGGTTGAGCTGTTCGTCATCGACGAAACGCGCGATAAAGTCGGAGAACGACACCTCGTCCAGCGCCTCCAGTTCCTCGGGCGAGCGCTCGCGCGCGAGGTCCTTGAACAGGGCATGGGCGCCCTCACGGTTCTCCGGCAACACCCCTATCTCCTCGAAAAGCCTCTGCAGGGACTCTTCTTCTTCCATATTCTGGGACAGGAGGGCGGTGCGCCCGCCCGTGGTGAACTCCATCGCGGTGTCCATGGAGCAGAACTTGATCTCCGTACCCACGATACCCGCAACCTCTCCCATGGGCCCCTTGTCCCCACGCGCCAGCCAGTGTACGCCGGTGTCGTAGATAAAGCCCTCCCGCTCGAAGCTGGCCGCCTTGCCCCCTGGATAACTGTTCCTCTCGAGGACGGTCACCTCCGCCCCCTCCTTGGCCAGAAGCGCGGACACGCTTGCGCCCCCCATGCCGGTCCCGATGACCACTACCTTCTTGTCCTTGATACTCCCTGCCATTCAGCACCTCCTGAAGATCGGTGGGTGAGGTCTCGCTTTCCCGCACGCATAGATAAGTTACTCTTTAGCCACCGGTTTATACAAGTCAAGACCCCGCCCCAAAAGTAGAAACCCAAGATACCTTTGGGACCGCCGAACAAAGGTCTCGACGTTTTCTACTCGGCATCCTGGGTTCCTACCTACGTTCCGGGCGCGCAAGTGAAAAAGCGCTTCAGTTCAGGTTTTCCCCCGAGTTCAGCCGGAACGTCTTAAATAATATCATCCTCCTTTCGACTGTCAATAGGGTGGGGGGTAATATTTACGAAAAAAGCGCCTAAATACCAGATATTGCCATATTATTCCGAATCCCGCGGTCTCCCGAGTGCGTGGATAAGTACTCCGGTCCGTAAATACGGTCATGCACCGAGAGCGTCGCGGCGCCTCGCCCGCAAGGCGCGCGACCGAGGCGTACTCGCTGAGTACGTCGCAGGGAGCGGAACACAGCGGGCGGGGATGCAGCGGCGTTAGAATGCCAGCATATTTATGGATCGGGGTACCAAGCAACCTGGCAGGGCAGTAGGCTTTCCCCGTTCCATCTCCATATTTCTACCTTCCGAGAACAACGGGAACAGGGCGAGGAAGCTTGGTATACTATACGCATCCAGCGGTATGATAGGACCGTGCTAGCGGAAGGGAGCTCCACGGATGCCTAATAAGAGCAAATGGGCAGTGGTGATCGTTGCCTGCATGGCTGTCTTCGTTATCGTTCTCGATTCATCGGCGATGAACGTCGCCATAAGCGCCCTGGTGGAGGATCTGCACACATCGCTCAGCTTCATCCAGGCGATCATAGCGATATACGCGCTGGTGATGGCCTCCTGTATGATGCTGGGGAGCAAGATCCAGGATATCCTGGGCAGGAAGAAGACGTTCCTTATCGGCGTCATGATCTACGGGGTCGGGACCCTGACCGCCACCTTCAGCATTAACGCATGGATGCTCCTCATCGGCTGGGCGCTTCTGGAGGGTATGGGGGCGGCCTTGATGTTTCCCGCCACGACCACCATGGTCAGCGCCGAATACACGGGCAAGGACCGGGTGCTGGCCTTCGGGATCTGGGCGGGGATAGCCGCGACTGGCGCCGCCATCGGCCCCATCGTCGGCGGGTTTTTCACCACCTATCTCACCTGGAGGCTGGTCTTCGGTGCCGAGATAATCATCGTTATAGCCATCCTGCTGCTCCGGTCCCGCCTGAGCGAGTCCCAGCCCAGCCTGGGGTGGAAGGACCTGGACAAGGTCGGAGCCGCGATGTCCATCGTAGCGATGTTTCTGTTCGTGTTCGGCGTTCTGATGTTGAGGTCACCCGATCTGTGGCCTGTAGTCCCGTTCTTGATGATACCGGGTATAGCCCTCTTCGTGCTGTTTCTCTGGATGCAGAAAAGAAGGGCGCGCAGGGAGCTGGAACCGCTGTTCGATACCTCGCTGCTCGCAAGCAGGATGTTCAACCTCGGCAACCTGACCAATGTAGTCCAGCAGCTCGCCCTCGCCGCGGTCCTCTTCGTCATCCCTGTTTTTCTGCAGCAGGTCAACAAGGAGAGCGCGATCATGACCGGTGTTGCCCTGCTTCCCCTATCGTTGAGCATCTTCGTCTTCTCCATGGCCGGCCGCAGGTTCCTGGCGATCCTGCGCCATGCGAAATACCTGGTGATGCTGGGGTTCGCGATATCCGCAGTGGGGCTCTTTCTCTTGAGCAACGATTTCTCGATGAGCACCGAGATCACAGACCTCATCCTGGGATCGTTGATCCTGGGTATGGGGATCGGTCTTTTGCTTTCCCAGTTGACCAACATCACCATGTCCGTCGCCAGCAGCGAGCAGGAAGCCGAGGCATCGGGATTTCTGAACACTTCGAAGAACCTCGGCTATTCCCTCGGCACGGCCCTGATCGGGGTCATACTCATCCTCGGTGTGTTCAGCGGCCTTTCCACATCGATAAGCACATCCGACATCCCCGCGGCCGCGGGGATGTCGGAGGAGCAGGTTCAGACAAGCCTCGTGGATTACATGCAGAGCATGCAGACATCGCAACCGCAGGAAATCCCGGAGGACCAGATCCCGGAAGCGACGGAACTCCTGGACTCAGCCCTTTCTTCCGGCATGGAAACGGCCTTCATCATCCTGGCCATCCTCATGCTCCTGGGACTGGCTATCTCCGTCTTCCTGCCGAAGTCGGAACCTGAAACACCGACCGAGCAGTGACTCTCGCGCGTCCGTACCTCGGGAACGGCTGAACCCGCCTGGCACTCAGCTGAGCATGCAGCGCATGATGCGCGGCATCATGTAGGGCATGATCTTATCCATGACCCTGGGCAGGATGTCCGGCATGAGCTCGCGCATGGAATCGCTCATGGTGGGCATGCGCGCCTCCATCAGGGGCATCATGCGCGGGAGCATCCAGGGCATCATGATGGGCAGCATCTTCGGCATCATCAAAGATATCAGCCGGTCGGTGACGGCGAACATGCCTTTCTTGAGCGGCGCGGGCAGCTTCTTGCCCAGGCGCATCGATTTGCCCAGGAGCGGCGATATGGAATCCAGGAACTCCCACATGAAATCGGCCATCCCCTGCGGGGTCATCAGCTGGATCATGGTATCGAAGACCGCCCATGAGTCCTGCACCTTGGGGTCGGGGTTCTCCAGCTTCTCACCCAGTGCTTCCGCGACCACCGCCGCGAAGTCGAGGATCTTGAGTCCGTTCCCCTCGGCCGCGTTCCACACCCGCAGCTGGAACTCGCAGCAGGGGCAGGTGGAGATGATGGCCTCCGCCCCGCTGTCGCGAGCCTCCTGCAGGCGTGCGTGGGCGATGCGCCCCGAGGTGGGACGGGTCTCCCCGATAAGGGTGAGCACGCTGCCGCAGCACAGCCCGTCCTCGCGGTTGTGTTCCATCTCCGTGAGCTCCAGGCCGGGGATGGCCTTGAGCACGTCGCGCGGCTCTTCGTAAATGCCGCCGTGGCGGCCGATATGGCACGGGTCGTGCCAGGTGACCTTCATGGGCACCTCATGTTTGAATTGAAGCTTACCCTCCCTTATCAGCTCCGCGGCCAGCTCGGAGATGTGCTTCACCTCGATGTCCCATTCCAGTCCCAGCTTCTCGGCCCAGTTCTTGTAGTGATGGCCCAGGGTGACCCAGCAGCCGGGGCAGGACGCGTAGATGGTCTTCACTCCACGCTCGCTGAGCGCCTTGACGTTGCGGCGAACGGCCATCTCGAAGATGTCCCACTTGCCGCTCATGAGGAAGGGGACGCCGCAGCAGGTCTCGTCGTTGCCCAGGTATACGAAGTCGATGCCACCTTCTTTCAGGATGCGCGCCGCTCCCCGGGCGATGTCCTGCTCCACGTAGGAGGCGGTGCAGCCGGCCCAGTAAGCAACGGGCCCGCTCTCAAGAGGTTTGATGTCCTCGGGGAGCCAGGCATCGCGCTCGCCCGCGAAGCCGGCCCAGATGTTGTTCTCCATGTCGTAGGAGGCGCCCATCATCTCGAAGGGAGGGAAGGTGTTGAACTTCCCCTTGGCGATGAGCTCCCCGCGCATCTCCTCCCAAACGGACTCGATGGGCAGGTCGGTCTGGCAGGCGAAGTCGCATTTCTTGCAGGTGGTGCAGAGGAGGAAGGTATCGGACATCTCCTCCGTCAGGGGCACCTCTCCCTTGGCGTAGCCGCGCAGGTACTGCATCTTCCCGCGCGGGGAGGCGCTCTCCCAACCCCGGCCGGTGTAGAGGGTGCACCCCTCCTTGCAGTAGCCGCACTGCGCACAGGTGAAGGCGGCCTCCTCCACCTTTTCCGGCAGCCTGTGGCGCATGAGGCGCATGTGGGGGGCCAGGCGGCGCGTGGGTATGGCAAGGGGCAGCGACAGTTTGGCCATGGCCATCATGGCACGCAGCGACTTGAGGCGCGGGGTATCTGCGCACGTCTCGACGAGCTTGCCCGGGTTGAGGAGGCATGCGGGGTCCGCCTCCCGTTTCGCCTGCTGCAATCTCTTCCTCTTCGCCATCCCCAGCCTCTTGTCCGCCTTGTCCACGAAGTACAGCCCGATGCCGTAGGGGGCCCCACCGTACTTCTCCGCCAGGCGCAGGAACTCCAGGGACGCCGTGAAACTCACGGTGAAGTCGGCGGTGCGGGAGTCGCAGGGGATGAAACCCAGGCAGACCGCCTTGCCGTCCCTGCCTACGATCACTTCCAGAGCAAGCTCTGGCAGGCGCTTTGCGGTGTCCGCGAGCAGCGCCCCCACCTTCGACGTCGGCACCTCGGCCTCGGCCGGGATGACGGAAGGCCCGGCCTTCTTTATGCGCAGGGGATAGAGCCTCTCATCCCACTCGTGCGCGGCGGTTTCCCCATCAAGCTCCTTACCCATGGCGCTCGCGGCCAGGCGGACGACCTCGCCTCTGGGGCCGGTCTCGTCGCTCTGCAGCAACGTCAGCACCAGGTATGAACCCTCGGGGAGATATGCTCTATCTGAGACCTGGTTCTTGAGGGAGGCCAGCTGCGGGGCGATTACCTGGAGGTGGAATATGGGCAGCTCGCTCCCTTTCAACGCGTTCAGGAAACGCTGCGCCCCCCCCGTGCTGGTGAAGCTGAAGAGCAACGGCCTCTCCGGTCCCGCCTCGCGCACGGCCAGTCGCACCTCGGAGATGAAACCCAGCGTTCCCTCGGAGCCGGTGTAGAGGTCTATACCTTCTCCGCTCACCACGTCCTCGCCATCCGTCCCCACTATCTTCAGTTCCAAGAGGTTGTCTGCTATCTCGCCGTAGCCATACGCCCCGATACCCGAGCCGCCCTCGGCCACCCATCCCCCTACGGTGGAGGAGGGGGCACTGGAGGGGTAGGTGCGCAGGGCCAACCCGCGCGCCCGCAGTTCTTTTTCCAGATTCCACCATACTACACCCGGCTCCACCCGCACCGACCGGCCTTCCTCGTCGATCTCCAGGATGTGGCTCATGCGGGTGAGGTCGACCACGATGCCGCCCAGCACCGGTATGGCCCCGCCGTATCCACTGGTAGCGGCGGCGCGGGGTGTAAGTGGGAGACCGCGTCGGCGTGCGAAGCCAGCGATCCATGTGAGTTCGTCGGCATTCTCCACCTGCACCACCGCCTGGGCGAGACCGCCCACGATCTTGCCTACGATGGTCGGGAACTCGCCCATATCGCGGGAATAGATGTATCTCTCGACGGGGTCGGAACTCATCCGCTCCCCGAAGCGTTCCTCCAGCTCGGAGAGGACGTCGGGCAGCAAATCGGTCTTGGTCATGGCCTACCTCCAGGAACGAAACCGGCGTTTATCCATACGGGCATATTATACCCATGGGGGTATAACTGTCACGATTTATATCATATAGGAGTTGGAGGCCCGCGGCGACCCGTACCCTGCTTCAGTCTTGAAGCAACGTCGTGGGAGAGGGGATCAAGTGAAAGGACGCGGAAAAATGATGGCCCTATGCGTGGGCGCCTGGCTGGATCGCCACGTCGCTCCGCTCCAGGCTGACCGAGAATAGTGCGCGAGGCCTTTCA
>CAYHAT010000132.1:0-8806 GCA_964354675.1 uncultured Actinomycetota bacterium
GTGAAAGTAGTGTAGGGATAGATGTTCTCCGCCTCCCACCACAGCACGTTTCCATCCCTGCCGCTTTCGTGCATGCCGCCATAAGGGTCGGTGTAGTAGTCCAGGCTCTCTACCTCGCTCATATCGGTACCCTCGGGGAGCGTAACGGTCATGCGCGAATTCTTGATGGGGACGGCACGGTCGTAGGAGACCATGTTCCAGTAGAAACGGTCGTAGTCTTCTGCGTAGATCACGGCCCCCTTCATGCGGTACTCGATGATCCAGCCCCGCTGCTCGTCCTGGGCCTGGAAGTGGATGGTGATGAGCTCGCCGGTGGGGTAGGATTCCGTCTCCCACTGGCTGCCGTCGTAGGGGGTGCCGTCGAGGTTGTATACCTCCACGTCCTTGACGCGCACCTTGCCGTAGGTCCTGCCCTCATCGAAGCCTGCCATGTCGGTGGTTATATCCCTGGTGATGAAGGAGAAGCTGCCGGTGAAGTTGATCACCTGGGTCTCGCGCACGGTGAAGGAGCCGTCCTCGTGCAGCGTGATATCGGAGTCGAAGCGCTCGAACTCCCAGCTCTTCATGGGGACCTCGCCCTGTTCGCAGACCCCGCTGCCCGGTAGCATCCCGTCACGGTTACCGCGTTCAAACCCCCCCATAGCATCGACAGGAGGAGCTGGGCTGGGGGCAGGAGCGGCCACAGCTATGGCAGCCGGTATGGCGAAGAGGGCCGCGCATAAAACCATCGCTGCCAGTATGATGCGAAGCGCCCGCCTGTTTCCCGTCTGCATCCCACCTCCTGCCATCGCCGATCCCTTGTCCCTTTCTGGGGTCAACCCCCGGAAGTGCCACTTATACGCTGATGCTCTCGCCCAGTAGGTTCTCCACGAAATCGCGGATGCGGTTCTCCACCTGTGCGCGGTCGTACCAGCGCGAGTCGGTGTGGTCGGCCTCGATGATCAGGGCCGGCTTGCCGGTGCGCCTGGAGAACTCCTTCGCCAGATCGTATTGGCCCAGCGAGTAGGGCTTGCAGCTCCGGTTGGAATGCATGATCATGCCGTCCACATCGAAGCGCGTGGCCAGCGACTCGATCTTGTCCGCCATGCGCTCCAGGTTGATGTTCAGGTAGACCTCGGCATAGATGTTGGCCATGCTGGCCAGGGGTTTGTCCGCCTCCACTCCGGCGAAGGTCCACGCGCTGGTATAGGTGTCGGCCACCAGGCAGGTCTCCAGCTCCATGAACAGCCTGCCCAGGTTGCGCATCTCGTACCATACTGGAATATTATCCCACAGGAGGCGGTACTTCTCGGAGGGGAGGATACCGATGCCTTCCTCGACGCGGTTCTTCATCTCCTCGAGCACGCCCTGGTAGAAATCCACCACTTCCTGGGTCCCGCGCAGGGTGACGATGGGGGCCATGAGGATGAACTCGTCGAAGCAGGTCATGGGCGCGGGCTTGTGCTCGTTGCAGGTCAGCACCTCGCTCCACAATGCGCCGGCGAAGAGCGACTTGGCGGCCACGTCCAAGAAGCGCTGCTCGTCGTAGGCCTTGCCGGTGACCTTTTCCAGGAGGGCCATATACTCCTCCATCTGGCGCAGGGAGTACTCGGCGAGGTGCTTGGGGAGCTCGCCGCGCACGAAGGGGGTGTCGTAGATGAACAGGGGCACGCCGAAGAAACGCGCCAGTTCCTCGTACCACTTGAAGACGGTATTGCAGATGTTGTTGCAGGCGACCAGAAAGGTGGGACGGGGCAGGCCGCCGATGGGCCCTCCCTTGGTCATGGCGCTGCCGATATCGCCGCGGGCGTAAGAGCAGAGGTCGCGGGAGAAACCGCGTCCCTCGGCCACCTCGCACAGCTCCACGTTCATATGGGAGGCGCCGCACATGGCCCCGTGGTTCTCCGGGTAGACCGGGATGACGTCGAAGGCGATGAGGGGCTCGACCGGGGCGCCGCTGGTGATCCAGGCGATAGGGCGGTCCGTGCCCTCCGCCCCCTTGGCATCGATGTAATACTTGGTCATGAGGTCGCGCATGGCGTCGGCCGACTTTATCTTGCGCCGCTCCTTGTCCGCCTTTTCCTGGTCGGCGAGTTCTTTGCCGTTACCGCTCATCCCATCCTCCCTTTCCTCATGGGGTCAGGTCTTGTTTTTTGCATACTCCGGTATGTTATTTGATCTGCATCTTCCTTCTCCCCTATATGCAGGGGCTATATATTCGATCCCATAACATGGTATGGAAAAAACAAGACCTGACCCCTACCTTATCAAACCCCGCTGATGGTCTCGATGAAAGCCTGCAGGCGCGTGCGCAGCTGGCCGCGGGAGAAGCTCTGCAGCTCGCTCTCCAGGACCAGTGATGGCACGTCCAGTTCATCCTGCAGGCGCTCCCGCAGGTAAGGGACGTCGAAGAGGTGGGGCTCGCAGAAGGACTGCAGGTAGAATACGACCCCTGCCGCTCCGCTGTCCTGCACCTGCCTGAGGAGGTGCTCGACGCGGTCCTCGATGCACTGGTGCTTGGCCGGGCAGTTCACCCGCCCCCACATGCGCTGCGCCAGCGCCTCCTCCGGGGATTCGGCCTCGTCGACGTAGTTGTCGAAGTAGCGGTGGCCGCTGCAAAGGTCGTCGTCCACCACGTCCGCCCCCAGCTCCAGGAGTAGCTCCATGAGGTCCGGGGTGGTGCACACGCTGCCGCTCACCAGGAGGGGCGTTCTGCCGTCGGCTTGTAGCTTGCCCGTATCCAGCCCCTCCAGCAGTTCGTGCAGGATCTCGTTGTGCTTCTCCCGCCGCATCCAGAACCCGGCCGCCAGGCAGGCGGTGGCGGAGAGCCCGTCGATGACGCCGGGATGCGTGGCGCGCAGCTTGTACAAGCGGTCCGCCAGCCGGCGGTTGCGGTTATAGATGTAGATGCTCTCCTCGAGGGCGTCGTCCCGGATGGCCTCCCCCGTGAACTCCTCCACGCTGTGGCGGAAGCGCCGCACCTCCTCCACCATGAAGGGCAGGGACGTCTCCTCGCCCATACGGATGGGGAGCACCAGGTCGCCGTGGAAGGGGAAATCCGTGTTGCGGCGCCAGATATCCGAGAGGCGCATCATGGTGTCACAGGTCTGTACGAAGACCGCTCCCTCCAGGTAGTCCAGCTCACCGGCCAGGGCCATGTCCAGGTCGGTACGGGCCAGGGAGCAGCAGTAGGCCTGGAGATGGGCGTCGGCGTGGGTGATGGTGCGCACCGCGCCCATGAGGCGCACCGGCGTAAACCCTGCCGCATGCAGGATCTCCTCCGGGGTATAGGAGCAGAACACGGCCACGGGTTTCTCGCCCTCCGACCGCAGCTGCGCCAGGTGGGGATAGGGGTCCCTCCAGAGCTGCAGGCACTCGTCTATGATGGTCTGGACGTCCATGGCGCTCCTTTCATGCGCAGCGGCGCTCCTGTCCTTCGATCGACGTATCTATTCTATCTAATCCTTGCCTCCAAGGCCCCCTTTTTGGACAACTGGGAACGGCAAACCTGCACAGGTGGTCAGAGGACCGGATGGCTGACCCTTTCTTAGTTGCCCTGCTTGCCGCCGCCGCCTTCGGTGGGAGCGGCGCTCGGGGGATAGACCACGATGGCGGGGTAGGGATTGGTGACGCAGGTGTTCTGGCAGGCGCCGCAGCCCGTGCAGTTCTCCACTATGACCCGGGGCCTGCCCCGGGTGTCGGAATCGATGGCCTGGTAGGAACAGCGCTCGTAGCAGACCAGGCAATCCTTGCCTTCGGCCCAGGCGATGCATTTCGACCTGATCACCGCCGCCGTACCGATGCGCACCTCTGTATCGGGAGGGCGGCGGATGGCGCCCACCGGGCAGGCCTGCGCACAGGCGCGGTCGCACAGACCGAACTCGCACTTGGCCAGGGCCGGGTTGAAGCGCGGCGTCCACAGCTTGGTCGTACCGAACTCCCTGGACGCCGGCTCCAGGCATTCAGTCAGGCAGGAGCGCACGCACTCCTGGCAGCGCAGACAGCGGGTTATGAACGCGCTCTCGTCCTGGGCGCCGGGAGGGCGCAGCAGTACGGCGTCGCCCTGGCCGCGTATCAGACCGTAGGCGAAGAAAGCCGCGGCACCGGTCATCCCCAGGGCAAGGAAGTCTCGCCTGCCGATCTTCAGGCTTCGCATGCGATGACCTCCTCCAGGGCTTCCTTTACGTCCCGTGCCTTACCGGAACCCAGCACCGGCGCTCCCATCACGCGCAGCGATAACGCCCCTTTTTCCGGACATGCGGACACACACTCCCCGCAGAGAGCGCAGTCCGCTATGGCTAACCGCCCCGTTTTTTTGCTGTCAGCGACTTCCAAGATGCTGAAGGGACAGGATAGGGCGCATCTGCCGCAGTGGGTGCAGGCACCATCGTCCTTCACCAGGGCCAGGGGGCTGGCTCTGGCCGGAAGACGGGACCCGGCCATGCTCGCGAGGGAGAGGCAGGCACCGAAGGGGCACATCTCCTGGCACCAGAAGCGCGGCCCCACCACTACCGCCAATACGACCAGGGCGATAAAGAGCAAAGGTATGCTGCCCAGCAGCACAAAGACCACCGCGCTGTTGGCGATCACCAGCGGATCGAATATCCAGATCGCGTTTATCCCCACCAGGAAAAGCAGCAGCAGTATGGCAAGAAACACGTATTTAAACCGCAGGCGGAGGTCTCCTCTATCTATGGTCCGGCCGAGGACATCCTTGGGACGCAGGCGAGAAAGCTTCCTCCTGCGCCTGTTCTACAGTGAGGGGACCATCTCCAGGCCGGAGCCCAGGGGGCAGATCCAGCCGCAGAAAAAGCGGCCGCTCACCAGCGTCAGCCCCAGTAGTATCCAGGCGGGAAGCAGGTAGAGCCAGAGCCCGCTCTCCCACCCTGCCACGATCCCGGCCAGCGGGTCCACGCGCAGAAAGAGGTTTTCGTCGAGGGTGGTGGAAGGCGGATACGTGGCGGCCCACGCCATAAGGATGAAAAGGGCGATGAAAGCCAGCTGCACTACCCGGCGTATCCAATGTACGGCATGGCGCCTGCGCGCTTTCACGCGCTTACCTCCTTGAGGCCCAGGGAGTTGAAGTCCGTGGTCCCCACGCCCAGTTGCTCGCCGTAGACGATATACCCTATGTTCGCCGGCGCCATCCCGAAGAGCCCGCAGGCGTAGGAGTCGGCGGCCACGGGGTCCGTAGCGATGATCACCTGGCCCGGCTTGGCGACGTTTCCGGGTCCTCCCGGGCCGTGGTCCAGGAGGATGCTGGTGGCATCGGCGATCACCAGGGACGGTCTAACCGCCGTGTTGATCTCCGCGATAGCCCGGTGCAGTTCGATATTGTGGAAGTTGCCCATGTTCTGGGTGATACCGATGAAGTTCTTCATGGCCAGGGACAACTTCGCCCCTCCGTGATGCTTTATCTTGGGCATGTTGACGATGACGTCGGCCTGGAAGATCTCCTCCAGGATGCCGGCCGATGGCAAGGCGGTCGCCCCGGGGATCTGTACTGTGCGTGACTGCCCAGGTTTCCTCACCGCGTAGACCACAACCTCGGCGCCTGCGCCCTTGGCTGCCGGCCCGATGCCGTTCGCCTCCAGGGTCTGATCTACCAGGTCCTGCAGGATATGGTCGAAGACGGTAACCTTGGACGCTCCCGCCGCCAGGAACTGCCGCACCGCCTCCGCCACCAGCTCGGGGTCAGTGGTCGTGGCGTCCTCGGGCGGCCGTGCAAAGGCGGCGTTCACCTTGATGAGCACCTTCTTGCCGGCTAGGTTAAGGGCCGCAAGGCCCGCCCATGCCTCCAGGCCTTTACGCAGCATCAGGGCTGGGTCCGTCCCCTTCACCACCACCAGCCCGGAAGGAGGCGCGGTCTGTACGGGGGTCGGTATCTCCTCCGCCGTGGCCTCCGGGCCCTCGTCAACCATGCCGGTATTGCCGGCGTTGCTGCCGCAGCCGGGTATGGTGGACGCCAGATAGAGCGCGCCCAGGCCGGCGGCGACGGTGCCCGCCTTGCCTAAGAACTTCCGTCTGTCCATTTCCTGCAAAGTTCTTACCTCCTATCGCCGATTATCTCATCCAGGTCCATCCATGTCCTTGACCTGCATCAGCGGTGGATCCCGACTGATCCGACTGTTTTTCTTGCGGTACTTATCCATGAAGTGTGTGCGAGTATGTAGTCGTGGCCGCATCGGAAGAGGCCGCTATTCACACCTCTCGGAGAAGAACCTCTTCTGTTAATACGATAGATGCGGTGTCATTGTTCGCGAAGCGCCTGCAAAACGTATGATCAGCATCATATGGCGGCGGTGGGTTGGATAGCCCCCACGGGACAGGTCCTATACATATGCCGTAACCGCGGCAGGCCTCGCTGATCACGGCCCGGTCTCCGGCCATGCTGATGGCGTCATAAGAACAGATGCCCCACGCGTACTTCCCGCAAGCGATACATTCCCCGTTCACCTTCACTACGTTGTTCGAAGATCCCCGGTCTTCGTTCACGGAAGCCTGGCCATCTTCGGCAGCGGAGGTGCCGCCTCCTGCGGTGACTGAGTCTTGATCCGAGACGACCTCGGTGCTTTTCTCCTTACTCGAGCATGATATGAACGTGCCTGCCAGATAGAGCGCTCCCGCTCCAGCCACCCAACGAGAGCATTGCAGGATGAACTCCCTGCGGTCCGGTTGCTTTATATCCTCTTCTCCCTCCAGGTGTGCACGTTTATGTTCTCTTTGGCCCGACTCTGGGCTCCCCACGCTAATGATTTATGGGGATGTTGTCGAGAATCCGTTGACTTATCCGCTTCAGGCAATTTTTGAGGTCTGACCCCAAGGTGATTTTTGAGGCCTGACCCCAAGGTGTTGCCCAACCGGGGGGTGCCGGCATCTCCAGTACAAGAACTCCTTATTTTTCATATCAAATAGAAAGGTTTTCTTTCTCGTTTTGATGAAATATGCATCAGAACAGTTGAAACGTGAGGGTGTCTGACCACATTCGGAGGAGAGATGAGCGAGGATACAAGTCAGCGAGCGGAACGCATCCTCTCCATAGATGTGATGCGGGGTTTCGCCCTCATCTGCATGGTGCTGGTCCACTTCATGATCTTCTACGGCAACGACGGCGCCGTGGATACCTGGCCTTATTTCATCCTCAACCACGTCCTCGGCGACTGGGGGGCGGCCTGTTTCCTGATGATGATGGGCATGAGCCAGGTGTTATCGGGAGAGAAACACAAGGACGAGAGCAACCGTATCCTCTTCAAGCGGGCCCTCATCCGCGGAGGTTTCATCTTCCTGGTGGGCCTACTCATGCTGGCCATTGCCTGGGGCCCTTACCAGATATGGCAGTGGGACATCCTGACCCTGATGGGCTTCGCAACCATCCTGCTGTTCTTCTGCCGCTTCCTGCCCTCCTGGGCTATCCTGTTGATCGTCGCCGCCCTGGCGTTATGCACCCCCTGGCTGCGCGGGGGGGTCGACTTCAATGCGGTGTGGGGAGGGCAGTTCGTCCACGTGCCGGTGATCTCCCGCTACCTTCCCGGCATCATGCTCGACCCGGCCAAGGAGTTCGAGGTGGTCTGGCGGGCCAAGGACATCGTGCAGGGCTTCTTCCTCACCGGCTACTTCCCGGTCATCCCCTGGTCCCTCTTCCCGCTGGTGGGTTTCGTGATAGGCCGCCGTATCGTCAGCAAGCGGATGCGGCACGACCTGCCCCTCCTGATCATCATCGGGATCCTGCTGGTCTGCCTGGGCCTGGGCGGGGCCTACGCCGGCCGTGCACGACCGGAGTCGTCCATCATCAACGGATTCGTGGCTCCCCTTAGCTTCTACCCCGACTCCTTCACCATGATCTGCTTCCAGCTGGGCATGGCCCTCATCGTCTTCAGCATCCTCTACTATTGTTACGACGTGTTCAAGCGGGACAAGCAGAAGGTGAGTTTCATGGTCAGCATCTACAACCGCACCAGCGGCTTCTCGCTCACCTTCTATTTCCTGCATTACATCCTCATCGGGTGGTCCCTCGCCCTGATCTACTTCATCACTGGTAATTATTACCTCTTCGATCTGATGGGGGCGATCCCTGCCCTGCTGTGCGGCATCGCGGCGGTGATCCTGCTCGAACTGCTCCTTTACTACTGGGAGAAGCGCCGGGCCAAATACAGCCTGGAGTGGTTCCTGGTGATGCTCACTTTTCGCTTCGCCTCTCCCCCCAAATCCTGAAGCTTACGGCCCGTGCTGGACGGGCTATTTGATCTTGGCAAAAGGGCATAATATTAAGAGCATATCCTGGTGCGCAGGAAGGGGCCTGACCCGTGGCTCTTGCCTCTAGCAAGTGCGGATGAGAGGAGTGGGAGATGAGCATCGACAGCTTCAAGTTCATGTCCAGGACCCTGGCGAATTCCTTGAAGGTCTGGCCTTACGTGGACACCAGCGGGGAGGAGATACCCTGGACCCCCCTGGATAAAAAGGTGAGCGAGTGCCGGGTGGCCATGATCTCCTCGGGCGGTTTCTATTGCAGGGACGATGAGCCGTTCGACCTCGAGCGGGAGAAGCGGGAGCCCCTGTGGGGAGACCCGTCCTTCCGAGAGATCCCGCGGGGCATACGCCAGGAGGATATACTGGCAGCCCACCTCCACTACAACAACGACCACGCCCTCGAGGACTTTAACTGCATGTTCCCCCTGGACGCCCTGGAGGACCTGCTCGCCGAGGGTGCCATCGGTGACATCGCCGCATACCACCTCTCCCTCATGGGCTACCAGCCCCGGCTGGGGACCTTCGTCAAGGAGACCGCTCCGCGCATGGTGGAGCGCCTGCGGGAGATGGATGTCGACCT
>CAYHAT010000133.1:0-8802 GCA_964354675.1 uncultured Actinomycetota bacterium
CTCATGTTTGCGACGATTAACATGGATGCGGCGGGTAGAGAGGCAGATTTTTGAGGTCTGACCCCAAAGTGTTGCCCAAAGGTAACTACCATTATCACACTACTACCCACACTTCTGGGAGAAGAACCACAAATGTGAATATAGTGAGCTATAATTTCAATTAGCGTCACTATCATCAGGTTATTTATCAAAGCTTTGGACTTAGGGGTTTCGGTGAGAGAGCAGCCAGTATTCAAGCGTTCCCCGCGGATATATCCTTCCTATCCCGTCGGTACCCTGGAGATACCGGCCCCACCCCAGAGGCCGAGCGAGGCAAGCGGATCTCTCTGGTCCTTCCTACTGCCGCTGATGGGCGGGCTTGTCATGGCCGGCGTCATGGTCGCGTACTTCCTCATACAGAGAGGCAAGGGCGGCGGCAACAACTTCATCATGTTCGGAGGCATCGCCATGATGATAGCCTCCTTTACGGCATCGGGGATCAACTACGTGTCCCAGAAGAGGAAGTACAAGACGACCAACGTCAAGCGGGATGAGATCTACCGCAAAGTCCTCGAGGAATACCAGTTGAAGCTGGAAGACGTGGCGAAACAGCAGTGGGAGGCTCTATGGATGAACTACCCACGCGCACCCGAGTGCCTCAAGCGTGTGCAAGACCTGGACCCTCACCTGTGGGAGAGGTCGCTCCAGGATGACGACTTCCTCTCCCTGCGGGTGGGAAGCGGTGAGATGCCCCTGATGATGGAGGTGAAAGCCCCCAGCCAGGGCGTGGTCATCGAGCCGGACCACCTGATCATCGAAGCCGAAGCCCTGGCGGACGGATACCGGACGGTGCAAGAAGTCCCCATCTGCTTCAACCTGGGCGAGAAGGCCGCCATCGGCCTGGCGGGTCCGCGGGAGAGCGTGCTCAACCTCACCCGGGACCTGGTCATCCAGCTGGCCACCCACCACTCGCCGGAAGAGGTCAAGATCGTGGCGGTCTACCCGAGGGAGGAGAGCGCGCAGTGGGAATGGATGCGCTGGCTGCCCCATGTCTGGTCGGAAAACCGTACCCAGCGTTATCTGGCTTGCGACAGGATACCCTCCCACCACCTCCTGAGCGCGCTTTACGACGCCCTCAACCGCAGGCAATTGCAGATGCCCGATGCGTCATCGGAGGAGTCCAGCTTTCTGCCGCATTTCGTTATCCTGCTATCCGACCCCGAGCTGGTGGAAAACGAGCCGGTGGTTCAGCTGCTGCTGTCGGCTACTCGCTCCCTCGGTGCCACTCCCGTCTTCATGGGTGACGACCTGGAGAGCCTGCCCAAGGGGTGCAGGGTCGTGGCCAGCGTGGAGAGGGGCGGGGAGAGGCTGGTGTTCTCAGCGCAGCAAGCCGACCCCGTACCCTTCCGGGGCGAGGTCGTAGACCTCGATATGGTGGAGCGTTTCGCCCGCACGATGGCCCCCATCAAGCTGAGGGGGTTCTCCACCACCTACGAGATACCCAACACCCTCTCCTTTCTGGAGATGTGGAACGTTACCGAGATGGGGGAACTCGGGGCGAAGCGGCGCTGGGAGGCCAGCCGCCCCTTCGAGACCCTGGCGGTTCCCATCGGGTTTAAAGCCGGGGGTAAGCCGCTCCTTTTCGACATGCACGAAAAGGCACACGGTCCACACGGGTTGCTGGCGGGTGCCACCGGTTCCGGTAAGAGCGAGATACTCCAGACCATCATCGCCTCGCTGGCCATCAACTACCATCCCCACGAGCTTGCCTTCGTCCTGGTGGACTACAAGGGCGGGGGCATGGCCAATGCCTTCCTCAACCTGCCCCACCTCGCGGGGGTTATAACCAACCTGGAGGGCAACCTGTCCACCCGTGCCCTCATCGCACTGAAGGCGGAGCTGATGCGACGGCAGCAGATGCTGGCGGACAACGGGGTAAATCACATCGACGCGTACATGCGCAAGTACCGGGCGGGAGAGGTGCGAGAACCCCTGCCTCACCTGATTATCATCATCGACGAGTTCGCGGAGCTCAAGAGCGAACAGCCAGACTTTATGAAGGAACTCATCAGCGCCGTCCGGGTGGGCCGCAGCCTGGGCGTGCACCTGCTGCTGGCCACCCAGAAACCGGCGGGGGTGGTGGACGAGCAGATCTGGGGCAACGCCCGCTTTCGCCTCTGCCTGCGCGTGGAGCGCCCCGAGGACAGCCGCGAAGTGCTCAAGCGGCCGGATGCCGCTTCCATCACCCTGCCGGGGCGGGCCTACCTGCAGGTGGGAAACGACGAGCTCTTCGAGCTGTTCCAGTCGGCCTATGGGGGAATGCCGTACACCGGCATAACCACGGTGGAGGAAGAAGACGAGATCTTCGAAGTAAGGCTGGACGGCAGCAGGCTGGCATACGGAAAGGTAGCACTGAGCGCCCCCGAAGACGACTCGTACAAGGCCATCTCGCAGATACAGGCGGTGGAGAAATACCTGCGTTCCCTGGCCGATGACGAGGGGATAGCAACCTTGCCCGGACCCTGGCTGCCGCCCTTGCCGGAAGTGGTTTATCTCGACGATATATTGCGCGAGGAAGCTCGTGGCTGGGACGGGAGAGGCGGGAAAGAGCCGGCGGCCTGGATACAGGCGGTTGTCGGAATACTGGATGACCCCGCCCGGCAGTCACAGAACCCGCTAAGGCTGGATATCGGCGAGGAGGGCCACCTGGCCATCTACGGCGTCCCCGGCTCGGGCAAGACCACCCTGCTCCAGACCATCATCAAGTCCCTGGCCCATCTGTATTCCCCCGAGGATCTCAGCATCTATATCATGGACCTTGGGGGCCGGACCTTGAACCTGTTCTCCTCCCTGCCCCAGGTGGGGGAGGTGATGTTCGAGGAGGACGAGGAGAAGATCTTCTCCCTCTTCAGGTTCCTCGGCCGCGAACTCGAAAAGCGCAAGGAGCTCTTCTCCCGCACGGGGGTCAACACCCTGTCCGCCTACCGCTCCGCCACCGGAGAGCGCCTGCCCGCCCTGGTGGTGGTCTTGGACAACATCTCGAACTTCACCTCCCTCTACATGGAGAAACTCGATAGCGCGTTCATAAAGCTGGTGCAAGAGGGGGGCAGCGCCGGGATACACTTCATCATCACGGCGAACAGCCCCAACGACGTTCGTAACAAGATCAGCGCAAACATCTCGCTGGCGGTGGCGCTCGAATTGGCCGACAACTCCGAATACAACTACATCGTGGGAAGAACCGGCGACCTCTATCCCGCCCGGGTTTGCGGCCGCGGCCTGGTAAAGTCGGCTCCGCCCCTGGAGTTCCAGACCGCTTTGCCGTCTTACGGCGACACCGAGGTGGATCGGGCCAGCGGCATGCGGGCATATGCGGAGGAGATGGAGGAGAAATGGGAAGGCGCGCGTGCTCCCACCGTCCCCATCCTGCCCGAGGAGATAAAGCTGGGGGACCTGGTAAAGCTGGGAGAGGTCGCGGAAGAGGGCAGGTACCTCAATACGGTAGTCGGCCTGTGCTCCGAGGACCTGGAGCCGTTGTCCGTGAACCTTGAAGAGGGGCCTCATTTCATCATCTCGGGATCCCCGCAAAGCGGTAAGACCACCCTGCTCCAGAGTATCCTGCTCGGCCTGTGTGCGAGGTACGACGAAAGCAAGCTGTGGCTTTACCTCGTTGATTTCAACCGCACCGACCTGGCGTGTTTCAGGGGCCTTGCGCAAACGAGAGCGTTTATCGGTTCCGACCAGGCTTTGGAGGAAGCGATGGCGGATATCATCCAGGAGATCGAGGCGAGGAAAGGACTGCTGGCGCAAGGAGAAGATGCATCATCGCAAGCAGGAGGATGGGAGTCCCTGCAAGGCCGCCCCGCTCTGGTATTGGTCGTGAACGAGTTCTATTCTTTTTCGGAGAAGCTCACGCCCGATAAGAAGATGGAACTGGAGCGCATAATCAAGCGGGAGCGAGGTATGGGTTTCCACCTGTTGGTAGCCGGCACGACCAGCGACCTAGGTTCGTGCTGGGATGGATACTTCAAGGCGGTGCTCGAGGGCAAGACCGGATTTCTTTTGGGCAGCACCGATCATGAGGACATCCAGTTGTTCAAATTGAGATTGCCTTTGAACGAGGTAGGACTCTCACTGCCCCCCGGCAATGGTCTATTCATAAAGCGGGGCCGGGCAGTGAAGTTCAAGGCCGCGCTGCCTCAGGACGGAGATGCTTACCTGCAGGAATGCGTGCAGGACCTGGAAGGTCGCGCGAAGGGATGAAGAACCGCTGCTGTACGGAAGATGAAGCGGAGGGCTGGGCATGGCCAGGATCATGGTGAGCGTACTATACGAGCCGACTGGGGAGAAGAAGGATTTCGAGATCCCCAACCGCATGTTCGCGTCCGATTTCGGCCGGAAGATCGCCGAGGTGTTCGAGGGAAAAATACTCTCCGATCCCACCCGGTTCTGGTTCGAGGTGGGGGCGGTAGCTGTGGGCAAGTACCTGCGGGCCGACGAAACCCTGCAGCAAGCCGGTGTCTGGGATGGAGAGATCATACTGGTCTGCAAACAGTTGAAGGCGGGGTCTTCCCTTCAGCCCGAGCCCGGTCCGCAGGCAGGCCCTGCTATGGCTGGCGCGGGGTCGCAAGCACTTCCGGGACCATCCGGGCAGGGCCCGGCAGGCAACCCGACGGCGAAATGGAAGGAACTGGATATCGCCGTGCACAAGGAGGAGAGGAAGTCCGGCATTGGCCGCACCTTCATCTGGAAGAAGGCCGACTAACTCCCGACCCTGGAACATTGAAACGAACGTAGGTTGTCTTGATATCCATGGGATAATAAGGGCGGCCATGTACTGACTCAATGGTGGAGTGAGGATATGAACAAGTGTACGAATTGTGGAAACGATAACCTGGAGATCGCGGATTTCTGCGAGGTCTGCGGGCAAACCCTCGAGCGGGCACAGCCCGGCAGGCCGGCTGCCTACGCGGGAACAGCCACCACCTCCACCCCGGCGATAGCAGTGGGTTCGGTGCAAGCTTTGCTCAGGTCCAAAAGTACCGGGAAGGAGTATCTTCTGGATTCCGGGAGGGAGGCGGTTATCGGCCGGGGAGACCCGGCGCGAGGATTGCAGCCGGAAGTGGAGCTGAGCGACGGCGTTGCCCGCGCCAAAGGTGTTTCGAGGTCTCATGCCAAGGTTATCTTCGACAACGGTAGCTTCTACCTGGTCGATCTGAACAGCGCCAACTCCACCTTTCTGAACGGGAACAGGCTGTCTCCCCAGCAGGCTTACGGCCTCGGCAACGGCGACGAGGTAAAACTGGGGGAGTACGAGCTTACCTTCTCCCTGCTGGGCTAGCACGGGCTGGAAGTGCTTTGCAGGCAGCTCCTGCAAGCACTGGAGATCTCACGGGGCAAACTCTCGCGGCACGACGGCAACGTCGGCTTTGTTTGAAGCACATATCTCTTCGTCGACATCAGATCCAGCTGGCGATAAGCCAGCCCATGATACAGCCGATGATGGCGAAGATGGTAAAGATGACAGCCAGGGTTGCTTTGTCGAGCTTCTTTTTCTCCCCGGGCTTACTGGCCGGCAGGCCGCGCGATCCTTCGGGGGGCGACGACAGGTTGTTCGCCTGACCGGTGGCCAGATCGGCGGTAGCGTTGGAGGCCCCGGTGGGTCCGGGTACCATCCAGAGCAGGACGGTAACGTTGTCGGTGGTGTTGTTGTCGATGGCCAGCCTCACCAGGTCCTCGCAGGCGCCCTGCATACTGGGCGACCTGTTGAGCACCATGAGGACGTCCTGGGGGCTTACGACATCGTAAAACCCGTCCGTGCAGAGCATGATGACATCTCCCGGCGAGATGTCAAAGGAAAGGAGGTCGATCTGAACGGTTAGATCCACGCCTATGGCGCGGGTGATGACGTGTCTGTCGGAGTGGGTAGCTGCCTGCTCCCGTGTGATCACGTTCTCCTTGACCATGTTCTCCACCAGGGTATGGTCCTCGGTGAGCTGGGTTATGGAGGCATCGCGAACCAGGTAAGCGCGTGAATCTCCCACGTGTGCTATGAATGCCTGCCCTTCCTCCGCCAGAAAAGCGGTGAGGGTGGTCCCCATGCCCTTGAGGTCCTCGTCACGTACGGTGATGTCGTAAACCGTGGCATTGATCGATGAAAAGAGCTCGAACAGCAGGTCCTCGGTGGACATGGCGGGATCCTCGCCGTAACTCGTCCGCTGCGCGTTGAACTCCCTGAAAAGCAGCTGGATGGCTGCGTTGCTGGCCGCTTCGCCTGCCTTATGCCCGCCCATACCGTCGGCCACCGCTCCCAGGCAGAGATACCTCTGTTGCGTTGCATCGGCCACATAGTCCTGGATGAAGGCGCTGTCTTCATTGAGCTCTCGCGGTCCGGCGGAGCTCTTCAGCCCGACTCTTTGAGACCGTTCAGGCGGCGTCTGCTTCTCCATCGATCCGTATCGCCCTTTCCCCTGCGCCGATGGGATCACACTACAGGACAAAGTGCTCCCGGCGTTCCTCTATATTACTATATAGGGTTCTTCTCCGAGAAATGTGGGTGGGAGTGTGCTAATGGTAGTTACCTTTGGGCAACACTTTGGGGTCAGACCTCAAAAATTGCCTCGTATGTTTGCGACGATTACCATAACTGCGGCGGGCGGAGAGGTAGATTTTTGAGGTCTGACCCCAAAGTGTTGCCATAACTGCGGCGGGCGGAGAGGTAGATTTTTGAGGTCTGACCCCAGAGTGTCGGCGGGCGGAGAGGTAGATTTTTGAGGTCTGACCCCAGAGTGTTGCCCGATTATTATGGAACTGAGCTGAGGGGCCGTACAACACCTTTCGAACGTCCATTATAATATAGCTGGAGCAACAGGAGGACCGGCATGCAGGAACGTATAGGGCATCTCCGCATCGTCCAGGAGATCGGCCACGGCGCCATGGGCCGGGTGTGGCTGGCCCATGACGACGTGATAAAGCGCAACGTGGCCATCAAGGAGCTGCTCTTCCCCCAGGGGATCGGCGAGGAAGATAAGCGGGAGGCCATCGAGCGCTTCGAGCGCGAAGCCCAGGCTGCGGGCTCGCTCTCCCACCCCAACATCGTGACCATCTTCAACGTGGAAGAAGCGGAGGGCATCCCCTTCATCGTCATGGAATACCTGGAAGGAGCGACCCTGGCCCAGGTCATACAGGAAGGGCCGATGACCGTCCCGCGCAGCACCGGCATCCTGGCCCAGCTCTGCGACGCCCTCTCCTACGCCCACGCGCACCAGGTGGTACACCGGGACATCAAGCCGGAGAACATCTTCCTCCTCTTCGACGGGCGCCTCAAAGTGACCGACTTCGGCATCGCCCGGGTGCTGGGCACCTCCACCGTGACCCAGATCGGCACGGTCATGGGCACCCCTGGTTACATGAGCCCCGAACAGGTCAAGGGGGAGCGCGTAGACTGGCGCACCGACATCTTCTCCACCGGCGTGCTCCTCTACGAGATGCTCACCGGCCGTAATCCCTTCGAGGCCGACACCCCCACCTCGGTCATGTACAAGGTGGTGCACGAGGAGCCCCCGCCGTTGAGCGCGATAAACCCCGACCTCCCCCCTCATCTCCAGGAGGTGATCGCCCGGGCCTGCGCCAAGGACCGCGAAGCCCGCTACCAGGATGCCCTGGAAATAAAGCGGGACCTGGAGGAGAAGAGGGGCCCAGCCGCTGCTGCGCCAGCAGTTGTCCCGGTCATCCCGACGGAGCCCCGAGAGGAGACGGTGCTGCGGGCCCCCGTGGAGGCGGCCGTAGCCCCACCGCCACCCATGCCCGTTCCTCCTACTCCATCCAAGCGGCGCTATCCTGTCAAGGTGGTCTTGGCCATCATCGCTGTGGCGGTCGTCATCTTCGCTGGAGGCCTGATCGCGATCATCCTCGCTACCTCCTCCTCATCCGAGACCTCCATGGTTACCGTCCCCGAACTGCAGGGGAGCACCTGGGACGAGGCCAGGAGCGAGGCGGAGAGCGCGGGCCTGGACATCGAAAAGAGCGAGGTCTCCACCGGCGAGTACCCCGAGGGCGAGGTCATCTCCCAGGCACCTGCCGCCGGCGAGAAGGTGGAGAAGGGGTCGATGGTTAACGTGGACGTAGCCATGAGTAAATCCGATGGTAAGAAAGACAATGGGGATTCCACCTCGGGGGGCAACACGGATTTCAGCCTCGATATGCAGGAGATCGGGTCAGGCCAAACTGTATCCGACCTGAAGGTGGCCGACATCAGCTGGTCGGACCAGGGAGAATACTTCCGCATCGTGTTCGAGTTCGAACTGGCGGACGGGGGCGAGGTCACGGAGGTCCCCAACTGCAACACCTGGTATACCGCCTCCGGATCACCGGGTCACGAGAAGTTCTACGAGCTGTTCATCGCCCTGGATGACATACAGACCTACCAGTTCGATTACCCTACATTCGCGGTTGCCGGCAAACCCGTCAGTCTCGGGGACCCCCTGGTGGAGACCATGGAGAGGGTCTCCAGCGCGGACACGGAACCGGTCTTCTTCCTTATAAGGTGCTCATATTCCGAGGCCCACCCGGGCGTTTCCTCACGCCCGCACCGCCTCATGTACGAGAGTGATCCCATGCGGGTTATCCTGGACATCAATAAGATGTAGGGCATAGGAACTCAGCAGTCAGGCACTTTCAGGACCTACTCCTCATTCCACCGTTAAACATCGATTATAATAAAGCTGGAACAACAGGAGGACCGGCATGCAGGAACGAATAGGGCACTACCGCATCGTCCAGGAGATCGGCCACGGCGCCATGGGCCGGGTGTGGCTGGCCCAT
>CAYHAT010000134.1:0-8799 GCA_964354675.1 uncultured Actinomycetota bacterium
TCTCGACACACAATAGTGCGATGAGGCCGGCGTTGCGCCGGTCTCATCGCGGGATGTCTGGATGTCCGTTACATGAATATGCTGCCGAGGGAGAGGCCGAAGGCCATATCGCCCTCCATTTTTATCTTCCCCTGCATGAAGGCCGTGGGCCCATTGAGTTCCCCCGAGGCTATCTTGGCGAGATCGACGGAGGAGCCGGCGATCTTCAAGCTGGGCTGAGAGGCCCCGTTGAAGATCGCGGAAACGGGCATGGTCCAATCCCCGGGCATGTTTACCTCGAATTCCACGGTGCCCTTGGTCTGGCCTACCGCGTCGTACTGCTTGCGCCCGGTGAAGGAGGAGGCCATGTCCACCAGTGGCTTCACGAAGTCCTCGGAAAGGACCACCTCCATCATGGGGTTTTCCAGTCCCCCCTCGATCACGGAGATCTCCTTTGCATCCTTGATGGCTATCCCGAATACAAGAGATCTCTCGCCCTTGATGGTCACCTGAAGCGTGAAGGTGGTGCCCTCCATATCGGGCATGGGCTTTTCCGCCATCCGCTTCGCTACCAGGGCCGGGATGTAGGACTCAAGGTACTCCTGTATCCCGACAGTGTTCTCCGCCATCGATGTTCCCCCTTTCAGGTTACGACAGTCCCATCTCTTAACGATGCCCGCCCCGGCGGTAAGGATGCCGGGGAAGCGGGCCTTACTCCCTTTGCGGCGAGCCCGGGAACCAGGGGTCCCGCTGCTTGTCGGCTTTCTCCCCGCCGGGCTCGCAATAGGCCAGCTCTTTTCCCTCCAGCCGGCGCAGCGCCCTCTGTGATTCGGTCTTATTCATCGCAAGCGCCTTGGCGATCTCATCGGCGCCGGCCCCCGGACATTCCTCCAGGTAGGTCAGGATCTTCTCGGAATCCTCCCGGATCTTTTTGATCGTTTCCCCTCCCTTTTCGGTGAGCCCGATCCGCTCCAAGGCCAGCTTGTCCTTCCTCCTGTCCAGGAAAGCGTCTATATCCTCCTGGGTGACCACGTATCTCTTGCCGACACGGGCCGCCTGCAGTTCCCCCTTGCGTATGTAATGGCGAACCGTCTGGATATTGACGCCTAGTATCTTCGCTATGTGATGGGTGTTCATATAATTTCGCAATGCATCTCTCCCGTATATCTCACGTTGTTTCACGTTATGTAACATATACCTAACGTATATGTCAAGTTGTATCTTGGTTGCCGACTGGCGGTCTCTCATATCTCCGGCCGGCGGCGCTGAGAGCCGTTTTCAACGCCTGGTGGGGTCGTGAGGTGGGGCGCCGATACCGATAACGTGTTCGAACCCGCAAGTCCCTGTGGGATACGTGCCGCCCGTATGTTCTAGATGCAGCGATTTGGTGCCGGCGAGAAACTCCCGTCGTGGTCCTTGGATCAGGCGTTCACCAGGGCCAAAGCGCGGATGGCCCGCGGCATGGAAGGGCAGACCAGGACGCCACCCGCGAGGAGCCGTGTCTGCAGCCGCCGCAGGATCTCCTCAAAGAGGGTGTCCTCGCTACCGATGGCCCTGGAATAGAGTACCACCACCACCGGCTTTCCGGATTGCTGTCCCATGCGGATGAGTATGTCCATGGCCGCGTTCAGGCCCTCCTCGCCTCCCAGGCTGTAGGCGAAGTTGAGGGCGATGTCGAAGACCAGGATGTCCGTGGACGGGTTGGCGGCCGCCTCGCGCAAGGCTGCCTCGAAGACCGGGAGGTGGATCAAAGGCGCCCCGATATCGAGGGGGTTACCCACCGCGGCGCCGGGTGTGTTGAGGATCTCGCGCAGGCGGGCCAGGCTATCGTCCGCGAGTGACGGTACCTCGAGCCCCGCCTCCTCGGCCAGGTCGGCGGCGTAGGTACCCAGGCCCCCGCCGCCCCCGCAGAGCATCAGCCGGCGCCCCGGCTTGCGCCCCAGGTGCTTCAAGGCCAGGAGCACGTCGCAGAGCTCGTCCACCCCCGAGACCTCGATGACGCCGCTCTGGCGCAACATGCCTTGCCATATCGCGGCGGAACCGGCCAGGGAGCCGGTGTGGGAGATCACAGCCCGTGCCGAGGACTCGCTTTTCCCCACCTTCCACAACACCACCGTCTTGTGCACGGCGGCCTCCTTCAGGGCCTGCATGAAGAGCCGCCCGTCCGACGCGCCCTCCAGGTAGGCCGCGATGATCTCGGTCTGGGGATCGGCAGCGAAGTAGCGTACCAGGTCGGTCTCGTCGAGATCGGCGCCGTTGCCGTAACTGATGATGGCGCTGAAATCGATGCCCAGGCTCTTGCACTGGCGCCCGACGTGCACCGAGAAGCCGCCGCTCTGCGATATGAAGGCGACGTTGCCCGGCGTGGAAGAGAAATCATGGCCGGGGAGGAGGGTGAGGCGGTTGCGAGGGTTGTAGATGCCGAAGCAGTTGGGCCCGACGATGCGGAATCCCCCCTCGCGGGCCAGGCGTAGCGCCTCCTGCTCCAACTCCTTCCCCCCTTCTCCTATCTCCCGGAAACCGGCGGCCATGATGATCACGCCCTTCACCCCGAGGCCGGCGCAGTCGCGCAGGATATCCATGGAGCGGTGGGCAGGGATGGTGGTGCAGACCAGCTCGGGCACTTCCGGCAGCGACCTCAGGTCGGGATAGACCTTCCTGCCCATGATCTCCGTCTCACCCGGGTTCACCAGGTAAACCGGGCCGGAGAAACCGTAGGTGAGTTGGGAGGCGGTGAAGAGGGAGCCGAACTTGACGGGCTTGGCGGAAGCCCCCACGATGGCCAGGGAGCGGGCGTTGACGATGGCGTCTATTTCCGTGAAGTCGAAAGGCAAAGCTACCACGTCCTTTTTATCGGCGACATTATATCACGAGGTCCTTCGGCCTGGTGCGGTGTTATAATCTTGGCATGGCTGGAAAAACCATGGAGCTGGCGGAGCTGTCGAGCCCGGAGATCGACTCCCTGGACCGGGATAAGACGCTGTTCGTCATGGCCTTGAGCCCCCTGGAGGTGCACGGCCCCCACCTTCCCCTGGGCACCGACGTCTGGCTGGCGGAGGAGGTACGGGACCGCGCCCTCGCGAAGATAGGGGAGCGCCACCCGGAGCTGGACTTCGTCCTGCTGCCCTCTTATTACATGGGCAGCAATACCATACCGGGATCCGTCGAGGTGGACAGCCGGGCCATCAACCTCGTCCTGCGCGCCAACGCCACCTTCCTCGCCGACCGGGGGTTCCGTTACCTGCTACTCACCGACAACCACGGCGGCCCGCGTCACCAGATAGCTACGGCCAAGGCAGTTCAGAGGCTGTACGCAAAGAGGGATTTCCACATCGTGGCGCCTTTTCTCTCCTTTTTCCGCCGCATGGTGGAATTGGATCCGCGACTCCTTTCCCACCTGGGAGCCGGCCGGGGCGCATGCGGCGACGATGAGGACAGCCACGCCGGGCTGAACGAGACCTCCCTCATGCTTAAGGCCTTCCCCGAGAAGGTGCGCCCGCAATGGAAGGGACTGGCGCGCGTCTCCATCAACCCGCGCCGCTGGCCCAACCTCATCCTGGGGACGCTTGGAAGGGGACTGCGGGCCTTGGGATTGGAGGAGATGGGCAAGGATGTGAGCCATGTGGGGCTGATGCTCTCCTGGGTCACGGAAAAGAACCCCTCCAACTACATCGGCGAGCCATGCGCTGCTACGCCGGAAGCCGGGGACCGCATGCTCGACGCCTTCTCGGACGAGGCCGCTGATGCGGTAGACGCGGCGCTGTCGGGAAAGCCGCCCTATCACACCCCGCTGGGTTGGTCCCTGCGTATCATCGAGCTCAGCCGCTAGAAAGGCCGGTCTCTACATCGCCGCCCGTTCCTCTACGATCTTCTCCAGGGTGTCATCGAATCGCTGTGGGGGAGGCTTGATCGCGGGATTCAAGGTCATGGCCACCGCCTGGTCGGGACACCTGGAGAGGCAGAGGCCGCAGCCGATGCACCTGGCCGCGTCGACCTCGAATATACCGTCCGAATCCACGATGGCGTCCATCTGGCATCGTTCCAGGCAGATCCCGCAGGCGGTGCAGAGCTCTGCGTCTATGGCCGCGCTGAAGGCGGGCTCCAGTATGACCGCGGGCGCAGGCAACAGCTTCAGGATCGCCAGGAATCCGCAGCAGCAGCTGCAGCAGCAGCACACGGCCCTCAGGTTCTGGGAGTTGAGCGTGGCGAGGACTGCGCCCGCTTCCTCGGCCTGGTCCAGGATCTCGAGGGCTTCCTTTAAAGCCACCCTCCTCCCCATGCCGTTATCGATGTAGTACTGCGCGAAGGAACCGAAACCGATACAGGCATCCATGGGTTTCGAGCATTCCTTGCCCACCAGGCTTTTCTCCTTGCGGCATACGCAAGGCGAGACGGAGATGATGTCCTGCTCCCTCATCAGTTCGCGTATGCGGTCGTAGCTGGCCACGGCCGGGGTGGCGTCGACGGCCGCGGCCACGGGAACCACCCGCAGCTGCTTGGTATCGAGCCCGCCCTGCAGCATGCCGATGTAGGGCAGGTAGTCCTCCACCATCCCTGCCAGTTCCTCGTCGATGGTGTTGAGCTGGAACTCGTAGATGCCCACTACGAAGCTCGCCGCCTGGTAGCGGACCTCTTCACCGCTTCTCTCCCGATAGATCAAACCCTTCTTGGCCATGGACTCCAGCATCTCCGCAGCCTCGGTCTCCTCCATGCCGCAGCGTGCCGCGATCTCCGAAACCATCTCGGCTTCCAGGGTCAGGCGCATGGCCATCTCCGCTTCCTGCGGCGTGAAGAGCTTGCGCAGGATCCGGATCTCCAACCCGTTCGGGGTCTCCGGATAACCCCCCGGCAGCAGGTCCAGGAACTCGCGCAGGTTCAGGTAGGCGTCTTCATACATCGCGAACCCCCTTAAGATCGGCCCAATGTTCTTCCTGGGATAATTCTAGCAGCAAGAGAGCATGAAAGCTCGGCGCGCAGTAGCAAAGGGGATACCAGGTCCAGGTGTCGAGTTCCGAGGCTGTGGGGCCTCAATCCGCGAGGTCCTTGAGTTGGATGGCAAGCGCCTCCAGTTCCACGCGGGAGAGGTCCCCCGTGACCATGAGGTCGATCTCCCCCAGGGTGAGGCGCATCTCTTGACAATCCATGGCAGCGATATACGATGCGTTGCCGGCATCCTCGCCGAACACCTCCTGCCCGGTGAGGAAGGCCCCCGAAAGGGCGCCCATCGCCGTGGTGTAGTATCCGAACTCAGGGTCGTAAGGGCTCTCCCTGATCTCCACCTGGCGTGAACCGCTACGCATCACCAGGTAGATCTCACGCCAGCCCTCCGGGAACTTCACCGATTCCTCCGACGATGCCAGGGTGGAGGCCGCGGGGTCGCGCAGGTACGAATGCGTCAACTCGAACCCCGGGATCTCAGGCAGCAGGGGCGAAAAACCGGCCTGCGAGGGGATGTCTGCGAGCGCGACGGGCTGGCAGCCCCCATCCCTCGTGACCACATCCGCTGTATCCAGCTGTTCGCCGAAGAGGGCCCGTGCGTCCGGCGGGAAAGGCTGCTCCGCGTATACCGTGTTCTCCACGATACCCTCGTAGCGGAACACCACCACTCGTCCCTCGCCCAGCGTGAGTTCCTTCCTCAATGGGAACCCCGTCGCTTTGTCCAGCCAGATCTGCATCTCCGGCTCGAGGCCACCCGCCGACTGGAGCAGATAGGTGTCGATACCGTCCACATCCTCCACGCCCACGACCTCGAGTTCGCCCCCATTTATCAGGGAGATCATTGACTGGAAATAATCGACGTTTCCTGCGAGGTGGTAGAGCGCGAGGTAGGTACCGGTACAGCGCAGGGGAGGGATGTTCGATAAGGTTTCGACCTTCGCTGTACCCGCTTGCCCGGAAGAACCCGGAGTCACGCTGGCGCGGTAGAGGTCGTTGCCGGATTGCACGGCCAGGTTTCGCAACCGCGGCTGGCCGCCCGTGTATTCGTAGAACCGGTAGCGGTAATCGTCCGGGAAGCTCAGCTCGAACTCCTCACGGTAGAGTCGCTCCCCATCCTCGGTCATGCAGACATAGCCGATGGTCTCGATCTCTCCAGAACGCTGCTCGAGGAGGGCGGTCACCTCGCCTGTGAGGTCGTTGCCGCCGCACCCGCCGGGCATGAGCAGCGCCACCGTCAACACGGCTACCAGCAGTGCAAACCTGGACACGTATGCTACCTTTCTCTTTGTTTATAAGAAGATGCCATGTTCCCATTAATCCTAGCAGAGCGACGGCACTGATGTCGTGGGGTCCGGCACGTTCCAGGCATGTTGCGAGGAGCGAAGCGACGAAGCAATCTCGCGTTACCTGCAAACGTGCCTGTCTTGCGATGCCAACCTCAGGCACGTTCCAGGCCTGACCCTCAGTGTGCCCCGCGTGCGCCTTGAGATATAATCGTGAGGGACCGCGGTCGGCTCTCTGGATACACTGAGGAGGAGTGCTGCATATGAGATGGGAGAGCGGCAAGACCAGGAGGCAAGAGGACGACTCCCCGTGGGTGGATACCCACGTGCACATCCTACCACCACGGCGCATGGCCGGCCTGGTGCGTTGGGTGAAGAAGTTCACCCCCGGGTTCCCGGTGAGCGAGGATATCACCTCCGACGAGATATTGGCCAGCATCCGCGATTCCGATATACCCTATTTCTTCAACCTGGTGTTTCCGCTGTGGGAAGAGGAGACCGAGGACCTCAACCGGTTTAACCGCGACCTATGTGCGGATATTCCCGAGGCCATACCCTTCGGCTCCGTGCATATCGAGACGCCCGACAAGGGCGGGGAGACCCGCCGCTGCATCGAGGAGTACGGGTTCATGGGGATGAAGCTGCACCCCTTCGCCCAGCGTTTTCCGGCCTTCGGCCCGGAGATGCGCCCCATGTTCGAGGTGCTCAACGAGCACCACCGTCCCTTCCTGGTGCACACGGGATTCGACGTTTTCTACGGCATGTACATGGACCTGGAGGAGATGGAGGCAACCATCCGCGACTACCCCGACATGCAGCTGGTGGCGGTGCATGCCGTCTTTCCCCGCTTCAAGCTGGTCCACCGCCTGCTCGCCGAGTACCCCAACTTCTGGCTGGACATGACCAACTCCATCTCATGCATGCGCCTGTACGAGGACATCAAGGACAACAGGGATAACCTCCCGCCCATGGCGACAAGCCTGGAGATGGATGATGTGCGTGAGAACTACGACGATTTCTTCCGTCTCTTCGAGGACTTTCCCGAGCGTATCATGTACGGCACCGATTTCCCGGTGGGCTTCGGTTATCACCCCGCTCTCCTGGATGACCTGCGCTTCTTCGGTTTCAGCAGGGATGTCGAGGAACAACTGCTCTTCAAAGCGGTGCACAACCTCCTGAGCCGGTGCGGCCACCCCGATACGCTGGCCTCCCTGGAGGGCATCTAATAGTCGGCAGGCCAGAGGTGTGGCGCCTGAACGCTTCGTTGTTGCCTGCTCTTGTTGACGAAGCCGCGCGGACCGGCCGATAATCCTTATGGAGAGAGTCAGCCGGGTGGTCGCGGGCACGGTTCCGGCCGTGCGCGAGGAAAGTCCGGACTCCAAAGGGCAGGGAGCTGGGTAACGCCCAGGCGGGGTGACCCGACGGAAAGTGCCACAGAAAGGGAAACCGCCCGCCGGTGCTTCAACGCATGCGGTGCCGGCGAGCAAGGGTGAAAAGGTGGGGTAAGAGCCCACCAGCGGTCCTGGTGACAGGGCCGGCTTGGTAAACCCCTCCCGGAGCAAGGCCAAATAGGAGCCGATGCTGTGGCCCGCAGCGTTCGAGGCTCGGGTGGGCCGCTAGAGGCCGCCGGCAACGGCGGTCCCAGATGGATGACCACCGCCCGGTACAAACCGGGTACAGGATCCGGCTTACAGGCTGGCTCTCTCCTTCATTTATGTTATAGCTATGTTATCCTATCCCCGGAGATGGCTTTCAAGGGCAGCTATTGAGGGAGACGAGACATGTCGCTCACCAGGTGTGGACGCTGCGGGGTCCCCAAACGCATCGCCTTCATGCACGCGCAGTCTCCACTGCAGGGTACCGCCGTACGTCTCCCTTTTCACACCTGCGCCGCCACGGTAGAATTCGTATTGACCGGTGGTAAGAGCTGGACGAGGAAAGGGGAGAAGATGGTGGAGAAGGAAACAGCAGCGTCGGGACAGTTCGACGAGAAGACCCTCAAGAAAGCCGATTTCTGCATGAGCAAGTGCACCGCCTGTAAGGTAGGCAGGGAGAAAGGGAAGGGCTTTTTCAACTGGGTGGTCAGGATGGAGTCCAAGCTGAAGTTGTGCCCCTGGTGCAGGGCTTACGAAAAGGTATACGGGGTCCCCGCCTACCAGAAGCCCCCGGAAACTTGAGCGAACCCGAGCCCCTGACCGCGGAAGACTGGAAAAAGCTGGCAGACGAAGCCCTGCGGGTCTTCGCGGTCAACGAGGTGGACCAGGGGGACGTCTACTATCACATGCCCTCCTGCCACCACTACCCGTCTCTGTTCGCGTGGGACAGCGGCTTTCACGCCGTATCCATGTCCCACCTGGACCCCGGCAAGGCGCAGCGGGAGCTCGAGACCTTGTTCCGCCAGGTGGGAAAGGATGGCCACCTGCCCCATGAGGTGCTCCTGCCCAACCGCTATTCCGGCCGCTGGATAAGAGGACTAGAGACGCGCCTGGTGCGCTGGGAGTTCGATGGGCGTGGCGCCTCCTTTATGGTGGACCCGCCCAGCTATCACTTCGCTGCCGAGATCGTTTACCGCAAGACCGGTGATATAGCGTGGCTCAAG
>CAYHAT010000135.1:0-8749 GCA_964354675.1 uncultured Actinomycetota bacterium
GCCCACAGCAGGTCGGTGAAGGTCTCGTGTTCCAGCAGGGTGGGGTTCTCCAGCAGGGTGAGGAGGAAGTCCCGCTTGGAGAGCAGGAACTCGCGCATCTCCTCCAACTGCTCGTCATCCCTGCCGATGTCGCATTCGTATTCGGAAACGGCCTTTCCGGCCCGGCGGAAATCCTCCTCCTTCCATCCCGCATCCAAGGCCAGGCAGTCCTTGATCTGCTGGCAGGTGGTGTCGAACTCCGCGAAGGACCGCAGGAGCTGCATACCCAGCTCGCTGAAGAAAGCCCCGATGACCATGTTCAGCTTCTCCATGCGGTTGCGCTTCTCGCGCATGTCGAGTACGCGGTGCAAGATAAGGGTGACGAACAGGACCTCTATAGGCAGAAAGGCGATGTCCCCGATCATATAGATGAATATATGGTGGGCATCCCGGAAGATGGCGTAATGGATGAGGTACAAGATCACGGTCAAGCAGACCAGGGAAGCCCCCAGGACGACATACCAGTTGCGGTACCATGCGGCATCTTTTTCGCGGTCTATATCACATCACCCTCTAACGGTCGCAAGTACCCTTACGGGCACAGGCACCCTCCGGGCACAGGCATTACTGCTGACGGCCTTGAATATGATTTTATACCACGAACTGCCGGTGGGGAGTAATCCGCATCATCCTCACCCGAAAGGGTGCCATTGCGAGGAGCGAAGCGACGCGGCAATCCCTGCTTGAAAAAGAACACCTCATGAGCAAAAGTACGCCTATCATAAAGGGGGTCGCTTCGCTTACGCTCCAGGCTGACCGAGAATAGTGCGCGAGGCCTTTCATCAAGCCGGGGGTCAGCCCTCCACATTCCACATAAACCAGAAAAGGCCCTGCTTGCCACATATCGCTTAGCGTCTTATGTGGAATGTGGAGGGCTGACCCCCTAATCGGGGGGTACGGGGCCGATGCTCGAACTGAAACGCTGGAAGATGTTTATGGCTTCTCCGATGGCTTCCTCCGGCGAATCGGGCGGGTTGTCCTTCAGGCATTCCTTCATGCGATGGGTGATGATGTGGATCCCCACGCGGTCCATGGCCGAGCGGGCAGCGGCGACCTGGGTGAGGACTTCCTCGCAGCCCTTCTCCTCTTCCACCATCCGTATTATGCCGCGCACCTGTCCTTCGACGCGGTGCAGCCTGCGCAGTATCGCTTCCCTGGTGTCATCATTACCGGACATACGTCCTCCTCACCATGAGCCCCGCAATATTATATAACGCCGCCTCCTTTGTCGCACAGCAGCGCCGCGCGCCGGCGCTGTCCCATCGCGGACCACCGCAAGCTTTTCCCAATATCGGCGGGATAAGTTTCTTGGAGATGAACGGGATGGTATCCTCGGGGCTCGATCTGGGTATGGCCATGACGTCTCCTTTCGCATCTCTCTCAGAACCTATCCCGACAGGATACTGAGCGCAGGCGAGCCCGCTTCTCGATAACGTCCGCACTACCATAGGGGATCGGGTGCCGTGTTACATACCGGGATAAGGGCGTGTCCCGCTCTCGGAATCCGCACCCGGGCAGCTGCCGTCGAAACCACAACCATCCAATCACTCATTTTCCTTCCCCGCGGGGCCTTTTGTAAACCCGCCTGGTTGAACACCGCCAGGAGATGGGGTTGTTACCGGTCGCAGGATTTACGGCCCGTTCTCCCGAAAAATGGCTTAGAACGCCGGTGAGGCGTGCGGCTCGACAAGCGCCTTCGCAGACGCGGTCTTTTCATGCGCCCGGGAACGGGGCATCCAATAGAAAAGACCGCGGCCGGTTCTCCCTGCCGGGGAACAGGGCGGGCCCGAGAGGCGTCGATGGTATTGAGACGAGAAGGGAGGTGAGCCATGGAGAAGCAGGTGGGCAGGATCACGCACTTCTTCAGCAAGATAGGCGTGGCGGCGATCGAACTCGAGGACGAGCTGAGGGTGGGCGACACCATCCACGTCAAGGGACATACCTCCGACTGGACCCAGGGGGTGTCATCCATCCAGATAGAGCACGACGAGGTGGAGAAGGCGGGTCCTGGCGACGTCATCGGTATCAAGGTGGAGGGACACGCCCGCGAACACGATGTCGTGTACAAGGTCGAAGGCGACTGACCTCCCCGCCATACGGGTCCGGCTCAAAGGAAGCCGTCCTCCCATGGGTTATAATGGCTCCGGTAGGGCTGTTGGGAACGCAGGACCTGAGATTAGGAGGAAGGATGACAGAGGCGGTCGCAAGCGGCAGCGAGCGCATGGAGTTCGAGATCCGGGGAGGCCTGTGGGAGGGCATCCACGCCGTTATCTTCTACGCGGCGGTAACCTTCGCGGTGCTGGCAACCCTTGGGGTCATGCGCGTCGCTTTGGGGATCGGCTGCATCGTATGCCTTTTTTTCAGCATGTTCGCCATCTTTTCCTCCCCCACCTACGTGATCGTCGACCCTGTCGCCCGCGGGCTAACGGTAGAGCGTTACCATTACTTCATACCCAGCCGCCGGCGGCTGGGCCGGGAGGACCTGGAGGGGCTGGAAGTGATCGAATCGCCTCGCGTTCCCACGACGGAAGGGGAACAGGGCTCCAAGCGTGACCTCTCCTATTACGTCCGCGTCTACCTGAAACGGAAAGAAGGTCACCCTTTAAAGCTCTTTCGCTCCGGCATGACCGGCGCTCCCTCCGACAACCGCAACAAGGCTTTCCTGATCGTCCAGGGCCTGGCCGGCGCACTGGACATCCCCGTTTTCTACACCCGTCGCGGCCTCGATGACGAGCACGCGCAAGAACAGCAGGGAGTATAGACCGACATGATACGAGACCTTTCCAGACCGGTCCCGGCTTGCCTGGCGTTTACGGTCTTGGTTGTCCTCGCCGTAACCGTCACGGCGTGCGGCGGCGGCAGCGGGGAGGACCTCTCTGCATGGGACCGCGATCCTATCGTTCCCGGATACTCGATGGCCGATGTGAACATCGGCGACCCCTACTCGGCGGTGCAGGAGATACATGGTGAACCCGAAGAAAACCTCAAGAACGACGGGTATTTCTACGCCTACTACGGCAGGACCCGGGAGGGCGGGAATATTGACAACGCCGCCTCCTGGCGCCTGGTGGTCACCCTCTACGACGGCGGAAACGGCTATCTCGACGCCGGGGATGAGGTGGGAGCCATCGAGGTCTCCACGCCCTATTATGGCCTGACCTCCGGAGGGGTGGGGATCGCCAGCACGCCCGGTGACGTGGAAGGAGAATTCGGCCCATGCGAGAGCATAACCGAGACCCAGGGGCCGGAGGGCGAGAAACTGCAGCTCTATTCGTACAGCCAGAAGGGGGTTGAATTCCTCATAGCGCCTAAGGACGGCGTGATAACCGTGTTGGTAACCGCCTATGGGGGATTGCGTCCCGTGGAGGAGGAGGGCGGCGACGACGACGCCCAGGGCGGGCTTTTCGGTGTCAACGGATCCGCCCCCATAATTCCCGGGCAAACGATAGCGGGGATCAACGTCGGCGACGAGTTCCGGACGGTCAAGGAAAAGTACGGCGGTCCAGACAGCACCGGCTTTACTACCGAAGGCCTGGTCTACGCCACCTATACCGGCGGATACGGCCCCTGGAAACTGAACGTCTACATGGAGGATATGGACAAGAACGATGCCCTGGGGGATTTCGACATCGTGGTGTCCATAAGCGTGCGCCATCCCTATGCGGGAAAGACGCCCAAGGGCGTGGGTATCGGTTCGCCCTCGGCCGACGCGTTGAAGGAGTTCGGGTCACCGCAGAGGCAGAGCGATGCCAGTTATCAGGGCGAGGACCTGACCATCTTGGAGTACAATTCCAAGGGGATCGTTTTCGCCACCAAGGCCCCCTCTGGAGAAGTGGTGGAGATAGACGTCAACCGCCCCCTCACGCCATGAACGGGATACCACGTGACGGGGCGCCGGATGGCGATCATGCCCCCGGGCGCATTCCCAGCGTCATCGGAGTCGGGTGCAGACCACGGATCCAAGTTGCGGTGATCGCGCATCGAGGTCCATCATCTTAGAAGTGTTGTCTTTGCATTTTTTGTCTATCCCGATTATCTCCCGGTAGCGGGGATGAAGAGTCACAAAGAGGAGTGATGGATCTTGTTCAAGAAGGCGAAACGCGTATTCCTGGTCTCCGCCGTATTCTACGGCCTGGCCGTAAAGTCCTTTCACCCCCGGCCGAAGGACCTGTTGGACCCCGCATGGCATCGCGAGGTCCCCATCCGCCTGATGATGCGCGGGCTGACCAGGCTCCTGCCGGCACTATACGACCACTACGGGGAACGGGGGGTGCGCGCGCTCCAGTTCCTCTTCTACCGTGTCGGGGTGGACCGCGCTCCTATTCTCCGCGACGCTCTGCATATCGACCCCTATGACGCCCGCAGCCTGGGGCGCGTCCTCGATTACGAGGACGGCCTTGTCGGCGTGAGGGGCATCTGGACCGAGGAGACGCGGGGAAGGGCGGTGAAGGAGGAGAGGTACTGTCCGGCGGCCAGGGAACTCACCGCCTGCCCCGAGGTATGCACCCGCCTGATGATGGCCTTGGAGGCCGGCACGTTCTCCGTGCTCAACCCCGACCTCGCGGTCCCCGAGATCACGAGCCTGCTCTCGATGGGAGATCCCTGCTGCCTGGCCACCATCGAGCTGCCCTTATCCAAGAAGGACACGCGCAAGCAGTCGCCCCAGGCCACGCCAGGTGACTTTCCTCCCGTGCTCGCCGTTCCCGGCCTGCAGGGAAGGCTGGCCATGCAGGGGCTGAAGAGCGTCCTCACCGCGCTCTGGATCCTGCTCACCCAGGGGCCGGAGCAGCCCATGCAGTGGTACGAAAACTTCCGCTACAACCCCTGAGGTGCGCCCGAAGTCTCTTATAGGGCGAGCAGGGAACGGGCGTTGTCGCCGAGCAGGGCGCGGCGCAGACCGGCATCGCCTGCACAGGCTGCTGCGATGACCCGCAGGGGAGCTTTCTGCAGCGAGAACGGCCAGTCGGAGGCGAAGAGCACCCGCTCCTTCCCCATGCGTCGCAAGGCCTCGCGTACGTGTGAGGCGGGTTGGAAGCTGGTATCCACGTAGAGGTTCGGCAGCCTCTCCCCCATGGCTACGGCCTCCCTCCATCCCTCCATGGCGGTGTGGGCGATAATGAACCTCACCGACGGGAAAGCTGCGAGGACCGGCTCCCAATCCGCGATGCGGCCGAGGCGGGAGAGGGCGCGTTCGGACATGCGGTAGGAGCTCTCCCCACCGTGCAGCAGCACGGGGCGCCCTTGCGGTGCATATTCCTCGAGCAGGTCGCGAACGGTGGGCCCGTCGGGGGCCAGCCTCTGGATAACGGGTTGGATCTTCAATCCCAGGCAACCTTGTTCCATGTACCGCGCGAGACGCGATTCCCATCCCGGCTGCCCGGGATGCACCGAGGCGAAGGTCCGCAGGCGTTCACAGCTCAATGCCAGGTTGTCCTCGGTCAAGCGGTGGGGTTCGATGGGTTGCAGCACTGAGATGTCTATGCCGAAGCGGTCCATGTACTGGAGGAGGTTCTGCGGGGTGCCCAGGTTGGTGCGTTCCTGGTTATGGATGATCTCCACGTAGTGGGAGAAACGGGGGAAGAGCTTCCGCCCACCCATGAGCCGGAAGCCGGAGGCCTCGAACAGGTCGGATATGAGGCGGGGAGGCTTGTCGTAGGGCTCGGAGAGCTCTTTGCCGTTGATGCAATCGCCCACGTGAGTATGAATGTCGATGATCATCGCCACCAGTATACTTGTTTTGCTCGTCAACCGCGGTGCCCCCCCTATGGTGACTGGTGCACAGCCCAAGGGCATAATAATGAAGAGTCCACACGGCGAAGCGTAAGGCGGTGAGCAAGTGTACTACGACGCCATTGTCATAGGGGCGGGTCCGAGCGGATGCATGGCAGCCCGGATGCTCACCGATGCTGGATTCAGAGTGGTCCTGGTGGAGAGGGAGAGGATCCCGCGTGAGAAGCCCTGCGGTGGCTTTCTTTCACCGCAGGCGGCCGGCCTGATAGAGGAGGCCTTCGGTCCCATCCCCACCGACTGCCTGGCCCGCCCGGAAGTAGTGCGCGGAGCTCGTCTCATCTGCGAGGGCGGGGGCGACTACGAGCTGCCCTACCCAAGTCCCGGATCCTCGGTTATACGTTCCCGACTTGACGCTCACCTCGCCACGGGCTGCGGCGCTGAGGTCATGGACGGCTGCAGGGTGGAAGACTTCCAGGTGAAGCGTTTCCACGTAAAGGCGCGACTGATCAAGGACGAGCGGGAGGAGTTGGTGGAATCGACCTACCTCCTGGCCGCAGACGGGGCGGATTCCATGGCGCTGCGCCTCCTGCGCCCGGAGTTCTACCGCCTTTATGTGGCGCCTCGCCTGGAACGTACCATGCTCGTCCTCTCCGAAGGAGAATCGGATTGGGACCCGGAGTGGATAGGCCTCGCCCTCATGAACAAAGGCATGGGCATTGCCCGCTTCTTCGTGAAGGACGACCTCGTCGGGCTGGCGGTAAACCACGACGCGACCAGGGGGTGGCGGGAAGAACTTGACGGTCTGACCTCTTTACTGCGGCAGAAGGTAGGTTTGCGCCTGCAAGGGCAAGCCTTGCGCAAGGTATCCGCATCCAACCGCATGGCAGCCAAGGGGCATTATAACCTGGGTGCTGGCTGTGCCCTGCTCGCCGGCGAGGCGGCGGGGTTTCTGGACCCCTGGGGATTCGGCATCCGTCTGGCATTGGAGAGCGGCCGCGTAGCGGCGGAATCCCTCTTGGAAAGCGTGGGTGAGAACATCACGCCCCACCTACGCTACCGCTACCGCATGCAGGAGATCCTGGAGCGCGAGCTCAAGCAGCGTCGCGACCTCGGTAGCGGAGTGGGGGGTTTGGAAACGGTTTCCCTGGCCGGGGACAGGAGCCATACCGCGCGCCGCGACCGGCGCGCCCTGCGCCGGCGCTTCTCCCGCTAGAGGGGTGACCCTACCGGCAGTACCTTATCTATCCAAGGTGCGACCAAGGCCTGAAGGCGCAAGCAACCACAGAGCCGTGTGGACGCCTGTCCATTTGTGTCGATTGGACGGCTGACCCCATTAGGCGGTACGGGCGCTTGCCGATTGTAATCCGGACCGGTGCAGCTCAATAGCCCGCCGGTAGATGTCCAGGTAACTCGCGGCCATCACCGCGGGACTGAAGCGCTCCTCGGCCTCCTTGCGACAGGCCAGCGGATCCAACTCATCCACGCGGTCAAAATATTCCAGAAGTCCCGCGGGGGAATCGGCTAGGAAACCGGTCACGCCGTGTTCAACCACCTCGGGCACGGCACCCCAGCGTGTTGCCAGGACCGGGGTACCGCAGGCCATCGCCTCCACCATCACCAATCCGAAGGGCTCTTCCCACTGGATGGGAAAGAGGAAGGCACGCGCCCGCTGCAGCACGCGCACTTTTTCCTGCGAGGAGACCTCCCCCAGGTAGACCACTCGTTCTCCATCTATGTGGGGGCGGATGCACCGGTCGAAGTATTCCCTGTCTCCGCCCTCGTCTATCTTTCCCGCGAGCAGGATGCGTTGGCCTTTCTCCATTGCCAGGAGGACAGCCTGTTCGGTTCCCTTGGCCTCGCAGATACGGCTGACGTACACCAGGTAGTCACCTTTTTCGCCCCTGTAGCTATGCTCCTCGATATCCACCGCATTCGGGACCACCCCGAGGTAGTTGAGATCCGGGCCGCATTCCCTCTGCCGCTGGCTGATGGCCACGTAGTAGCAATCCTCCTTGAAAGCCTCATAGAACGTACGGGTATCGCGGGTGAAGGGGCCGTGTAGGGTGTGCACGACGGGCTGGGGGATGAGGCCGGCGAAGGCCGGGCCCAGGAACCCCGCATGGTCGTGCACCACGTCGTATTCCCCCCCGGCGATGTCCCGATAAGCCTGTCCCACGTGATAGGCATCGAAAAGTGTCTCCCCCATTTGCTCCGTAGGGGCTTCTTCGAGGGACGAGACCTGCCTGGCCATGGTGCGGCAGGGACCCGCGGCGAAGAGGGTCACGTCATGCCCTTCCCTCACCAGTTCGTCCACCAATAGAGCAAGAACCCTCTCTATCCCCCCGTAACCCTCAGGCGGGATGGGGATCCACACCGGTGCTATCATAGCGATGCGCATACAATATGACCTCCTCAACGGTAAATAAACGGCCGCCTCAAAGCGGGTGTTTTTGAATCCAAGGGAAGGGTTGAGACTACCGATGAACCCAGGGCTTTAGTATCCCTAATTCTTATTGTACTTCTTTTTAAACTTCGATGCTTGCCCGAACCCCGAGGTTCCGTGCTCTTTCCATTGCATGTTTTCTCACGTGGTGCCCCGCTCGCCCGCGATCAACCGGAAATATCTACATTCTGGAGCTGGTCGGCTTTGGCCTTGAACCCTAGTATACGAGCCGGCGCAATGGTCTGATAGAATAACTGCTATTACTATTGGAAGGGAAGAACAGGGTTGAAGATATGCACAGCAAAGCTTACCGGATAGTCGTCTTCGACTGGGACGGCACCGCGGTGAAGAACCGCGCGGCCGACGCCCGGCCGGCGGCACGCGCCCTGCAGAACCTGCTGCAACTGGACGTCTACGTGGTGTTGGTCACCGGCACCAACTACGACAACATCGAACGCCAGTTCGCCCGCCACATCTCCGGCCCCTGCAAGCGCAACCTCTACATCTGCACCAATCGCGGCTCCGAGGTCTACGGCT
>CAYHAT010000136.1:0-4272 GCA_964354675.1 uncultured Actinomycetota bacterium
AGAAGCGCACCACGTTCTTAGCTACCCTGCTCAGGTTAGTGACGATGAATCCCACCCTCGGGAAGAGCTCGCCCTGGTGCCACTCCACCTTGGCGATGACCTTCCTCGCCCTGTCCCAGGAGCCCGCCCGGTAGCTGAAGTCATGGTAGAAGACCTTGGGCCTGGCGGAAGGCCTTCCCACCGGGCGGGTCATGAGGTGATCTACCTCCTCATGCAGCCTGCTGTTGGCCTTGATCCTTATGGTGTAGAGTACCCCGCTGCCCTCGAGGTATTCATAAACATCGGGGGAGGCGAAGGCGGCGTCTCCCCGTAAGTAGAGCTTCTTTCCCGTATGCTTGTACCTATCCACGATGGGTTCCAGTAGGTCCCTCCAGCCATCCGCCGAATGGACGTTGCCTGGCCTTAAGGTAGCCCCTTCGCAGTCGCCTGCCTGGTTGAAGACGAAAAGCGGGTGGTAGCAGCGTGAGCAGAAGTGCCCATTGTAGGCCGAGCCCTCCTGGCTGCCGTGTACGGGTGACTCCGAGGAGTCCATATCCAGGACGATCTTTCCGGCCTTAGTCACACGCATCGCCTTTCCAACCCAGGCATGGTTGATGGATGAGAGGACCGCAATGTTCTCATCGCTTGCGAGTATCTCCGTCTCGAACCTGGATACCGTCTGTGGGCTCGCTGCATTGCGCTCCAGGGCCCTTTTGCCGATTACCGCCCGCATGGCGGGGTCACGCAGGAGCAATTCCTGGTCGTTCACGTCCTCGTAGCCGGCCAGCCTTGCATAGATAGACTGACGCAGGAGACCAGTCATCTCATGTCTTATGTTCCTCCCGGTCCTCTTGTCCCGTATCATCACCCCCGCCATCTCGGTGAGCCCCAGCACTTCGTCCAGTTCCCTCACCGCCAGCAGTCCTGCGTCGGTGGTGACCTTCGCCCCCCTGAATTCCAGCCTTAGACATGCGTCGAAATCGAGCCTCAAACCCCCGTTTTCCGCTTCACCCGCAAGGTTCCCCATGTTTTCCCCTCCTGCATCACCGCTAATGCTGTTCTGATGCATATTTCAGCAATACAATGAAGGATCCCTTCCGTTTTTATATGAGAAATCCGGGGTTAATAAAACCGAATATCGAAGACACGACCCCATTCAGGCCTGGCATGTGTGCACCCGATGTTAGAATAGGTGGTACTTATGAAAGAACGTTATGACGTAATCATCGTGGGTGCCGGGCCGGCAGGTATATTCGCCGCCCTTGAGCTGGTGAAGCGGGACGGTCTGAAAGTCCTCATGCTGGAGAAGGGCCCGGATATCGAGAAGCGCGACTGTCCTGCGCGGGTCGGCAAGTGCCAGCGCTGCGAGACCTGCGCCATCACCAGCGGCTGGGGAGGAGCCGGCGCCTACAGCGACGGTAAGCTTTCCCTCTCGCCCGACGTGGGGGGTTGGCTGGGCGAGTACGTGGGGACGCGCATGCTGCGCGAGCTCATCGACTGCGTGGACCAGCTCTACCTCGAGTTCGGGGCTCCCCGCCAGATATTCGGGGACGATGCGAAAAAGGTGGCGGAGTGGAGGAAGAAGGCGGTGCTCTCCAACCTCGTGCTGACCCCGTGCCCCTTCCGCCACCTGGGGACGGAACGCTGCCGCGAGCTGCTGGTTCGGATGCGCGACTTTCTCGCGGACAAGGTCGAGATGAAGACGAACGCCGACGTCGAGTCCATCCTGGTGGACGGCGGACGGGTGCGCGGGGTAAGGACTGCCGCAGGCGAGGAGCTCCTCGCCGGCAACGTGGTGGTCGCCCCTGGCAGGGAGGGGGCGGACTGGCTGGCGGACGAGATGGAGAGGCTGGGGGTAAGCGTCCAGAACAACCAGGTGGACATCGGCCTCAGGGTGGAGGTGGCGGCGCCGGTCCTGGAGCCCATCACCACCGACCTCTACGAGCCGAAGCTGCATTATTTCACGCGGCGCTTCGAGGACCGTGTGCGGGTCTTCTGCATGAACCCCTACGGCCAGGTGTGTGTAGAGCGCTATGGCGACGTACTCACCGTCAACGGCCACTCCTACGCGGAACATAGCACGGAGAACTCCAACTTCGCCCTCCTGGTGAGCACTACCTTCACCGAGCCCTTCAAGGAGCCCATCGCCTATGGCAAGTACATCGCCCGCCTCGCCAACCTCCTGGGGGAGGGCATACTCGTCCAGAGGCTGGGAGACCTGCTGGCCGGCCGCCGCTCCACGCCGCGGCGCATCTCGCGCTCCACGGTGGTGCCCAGTCTCTCCGACGCCACCCCGGGCGATCTTAGCTTCGTCCTGCCTTACCGCTACATCAGCGACATCCTGGAGATGCTGCAGGCGCTGGACAACCTCAGCCCCGGCCTCTACGCCCGCGACACCCTGCTCTACGGGGTGGAGGTGAAGTTCTACTCCTCCCGCCCCAGCCTGGGGGCGGATTTGCAGTCGGAGATAGCGGGCCTCTACGCCATCGGAGACGGGGCGGGGATAACCCGTGGGCTGGTACAGGCCTCAGCCTCGGGCATCGTCGTCGCCCGCTCCATCCTGCAGGCGCAATAAGACCGCCGCAAGGCAGATCCAATACTGTCTCTATGTTTTTATGATGTTTATCTTCCTTGACAAGCCGGGAGCGGCATCCTATATTTAATTGCATAATGCAAACATTGATGTTTAATAATATTGCTGAAGGAAAGCATGAAGGCGCGGGATCACCCCGCCGGTTCGTCGCTGAAGGCGACCGACCCATAGACCGCGGCGGCATGACATGGTAGAGAAGATCTTCAGCTGGTTCGGCAGAAACAGTATCAAGCGGCCCATAGTCGTCATCGGCATCATCGCGGCTATCACGGTGTTCTTCGCAGTAGGGCTATTCCGTATCCACCAGGAGTACGGCGAGAGGATCATGCTCCCGGAATCGAGCGAGATCGTGCGGACCATGAACGAGGCGGAGGACCTCTTCGGGGGCATCGAGGAGGAGCAGGTTCTCATAGAGGCGGATAACGTACTCGACGCATCCTTGCTGCGCAAGGTCGCCGGGTACGAGGAGTTCCTGCGGGGAGACCCGGGCATCTGGGGCAGCTTCATAACCGAGGCCAGCACGCCCCTGGACGAGATGTACTATGTCGTCGAGACCGCCGCATCGCCGGCGAGCGGCATCCCGGTCGGGGGAGCGCCCCGACCCGATGATGCCGGAGGCGACACGACGCAGGTGTTGCAGGCGGGTGAACCGCTGCTGAGCATGATCGGGACCCTGAGCGACGAGGAGCTGGTGCGGCAGGTCGAGCTCAACCTCCAACTCAAGCAGGAGCATCTCGCGGCGTTAGGGGTGGATGTGGCCCCCCAGAACATCTCAGCCGACGGGCACGCCATCCTGCTCACCACCAAGATGAAACCGGGGCTCACCACCAGCGAGCAGATCGCGCTGGTGGGAGAGTTCACGGACAACACCAGGGGATATTTCGTGGAGGTCCCCGGCGTCACCGTCCATATCGCCGGCAGCGCATCCATGCACAGGGAGTCGAGCCAGAGCACTATCGCGGACACCAAGAGCCTCTTCGTCCTGGCCTTCATTTTCATGCTGCTCATCCTCTTCCTCACCTTCCGCAGGGTCACAGATGTGATCTTTACGCTTCTGGTGATGATGGTGACCATAGTGTGGGTGATGGGTCTGTCCGGTTGGTTGGGCTTCCCTTTCTCCTACGGCAACACCGCCATCATGCCGTTGTTGCTGGGGATCGACATCGCCTACGCCATCCATGTCCTCTCACGCTACTACGAGGAACGGGGGAAGGGGGAGGGACCGAACCGGTCGGCCCTGGTCTCGGTGGTGACGGTGGGCGTGGCCGTCTTCCTCACCGCGGCGACTACCGCCTTCGGCTTCGCCTCCTTCGGCATCTCCAACATGCCCCTCATCCAGCAGTTCGGGGTCCTCTGCGTGGTAGGGGTGATGGCCAGTTTCGTGCTGTCCGTGACCATACTCCCGGCCGTGATCGTGCTCAGGGACCGCAGGTCCAGGGCCGAGGAGAAATGGATCGTTAAACAGAGGAAGCGGTCGGAGAGACCCCGCCAGTCGCCCATCGATGCATTCCTGGCGAAGATAGCCGTCCTCTCCGAGCATCACCGCGGCGTGGTGGCCGCCGTGTCCTTGTTCATCATCCTCTGCTGCGCCGGGCTCGGGTTCAAGCTGGGCACCGAGGCGGATGTTTTCAAGATGCTGCCCCAGGGTCTCCCGTTCATCCAGGCCACCCAGAAGATCAACGACTATTTCGGGGGACAGG
>CAYHAT010000136.1:4282-8736 GCA_964354675.1 uncultured Actinomycetota bacterium
TCAACGCAATGCTGGCGTACGAGGAGGCTCTGTCCGCCAACGATTACGTAAACGAGAGCGGCGAACGTCTCTTTCAGCGCAGGAAGATCTTCAGTATCGCCGATGTCGTGCAGAACACCTACGGATCCATTCCCGCCAGCAGGGGCGAGGTCCTGGGAGCCCTGGCGAGGCTGCAGCGGTCTAGCGGCTCGAACCAGTCCATGGCCGACAACCAGCTCATCACCGAGGACCTCGGAACGGCGCTGGTCAGCATCCGCTTGGACCGCGGCACTCAACAGGATATGAAGGTCATGGCGGAGACTATCGACCGGGAGACGGCAGCGGTCACCACCGCCACCCCCGATATCGCCGTGAGCAGTAGTGGGTTCCCCCTGCTGGTGCATGAGATGCTGGGCACTATCGTCCCCACCCAGATCAAGACGACCGCCCTGGCGCTGGTGCTCTGTGCGTTGATAGTGATGCTGGTCTTCCGCTCGTTTTTCTTCGGACTCGCCGCCGCGAGCGTGGTCTTCATCAGCGTGGCCATGGAGCTGGGAGTGCTGGCCATCCTCAACTGGCCACTGGACTTCATGACCGTGATGGTCTCGTCATTGGTGATCGGGGCCGGCATCGATTTCGGCATCCACGTCACCCACCGTTTCATGGAGGAATGGCGCGACGGCGGGGTGGAGATCGACGAGGCTATCCGGCGCACGGTGGGGAACGTGGGAAAGGCCCTGCTCTCGGCAGCCGTCACCACCGCTGGAGCCTTTCTCATCCTCTCCTTCTCCAAGATAGACTACATGCAGAGGTTCGGCGTCATCACCGCCCTCTCCCTCACCTTCGCCCTCCTCTCATCCCTGCTGATACTCCCCTCCATCCTGGCCTGGAGAGCCCAAGCCATCGAACGTAAAAAGGCACGGACGTAGCAACAACACTCGATAGACTGCATCGCGTAAGCGACAGCGACGTCTTCGGCGCGGCGGTGTCCAGCGCCTGTCCTGGCGAAGCCAGGCCAGGCCTGGCACGCGTACGTCCGGAGGGCGGCGCGGCGGTGTCCAGCGCCTCTCAACCTAGTAGCTCAAGTGCCCATTTGTCTCAATCGAGATCGCCACGTCGCCGCGCTCCTCGCGACAAGCGTGGAGGCGCTGGCACGCATATGTCGGGGCCTTGGGGTGGGGCTACGCTCGGACGTTAGCACTCTCCCTATGGATGGTAATTAATAAGTGCTATAATGTTTCTTCGTGTGGGGCTGGAGAAACAAGCCGAAGGAAGAAAAGAGTTAGGCCATGCCCGGGATCGTGGTAGTAGGAACCCAGTGGGGTGACGAGGGAAAAGGAAAGGTCATCGACCTGCTCTCGGACGAGATGCAGATGGTGGTGCGCTTCCAGGGCGGCAACAATGCCGGGCACACTATCATGGTCGATGGCGATACCCTGAAGCTGCATCTCGTACCCTCTGGCATCCTTTATCCTCACATCGTGCCCGTGATCGGCAACGGCGTAGTGGTCAATCCAGCGGTGCTTATCGAGGAGATGGATAACCTCCGCAGCATGGATATCGATGCCGACCGCATTCGCATCTCCTACAACGCCCACATCATCCTGCCCTTCCACGAGAACCTGGACGGCCTGCAGGATGACAGCCGTGGCGCCAGGAGCCTGGGTACCACGCGGAGAGGGATCGGTCCCACCTACTCTGACAAGTCAGCCCGTACGGGGATCCGCATGCAGGATATGCACGATCCGGCCGCCTTCAACGTCAGGGTAAGGGAGGCGGTGGAGGAGAAGAACCGCGTATTCACCTGCCTCTACGACACCGAGCCACTGGACGCGGTGGAGATAGCCGGGAGGTATCAGGGTTACGCCGAGCGGCTGCGGCCTTGCCTCGCGGACACCTCGGTTTTGGTGAAAGAAGCACTCCGGGAGGGCCAGAACGTCCTCTTCGAGGGCGCCCAGGGCCTGATGCTGGACTTGGACCATGGCACTTACCCTTATGTCACCTCCTCCAACACGGTCGCGGGGGCGGTCTGTACCGGGGCAGGCGTGGGGCCCAGGGATATCGACGAGGTCATCGGGGTGACCAAGGCCTACGTCACCCGGGTGGGAGCGGGGCCCTTTCCCACCGAGCAGGACAACGAGACGGGACTCATCATGCAGGATGTGGGCAAGGAGTTCGGGACTACCACCGGGCGCAAGCGGCGCTGCGGCTGGTTCGACCTGGTCATACTGGGATATGCGGTGCGCTTGAACACCCTCACCGCGCTGGCCATCACCAAGCTCGATGTGCTCTCGGAGTTCGACACGCTCAAGGTATGCGTGGCTTACCGCCTGGGTGAAGACAGGCTCGAGGAATTCCCTCAGATATGCAACGATTTTGCCGCCTGCGAGCCGGTTTACGAGGAGCTGCCGGGGTGGAGGTCTGATATATCGCGGGCCGAAAGACTGGAGGACCTCCCGGAGGAGGCCCGCGACTACCTCGACTTCATCTCGCAGAGGGCGGGCGTCCCCATCAAGCTCATCTCGGTGGGGCCGGAGAGGCATCAGACCATCCTCCTGGACGGCGGCCAGGAGCCCTTACGCCAGGGCCGCCTCACCTTCTACGACGATTTCCCGCTTTAGGGGTCGTGTCTTCGATCTTCGATTCCTACCGAAGATCGAAGACACGACCCCCGACAATTGCTTATACTTGACAAAGACTACAACTAGCTATGGGGAACCATCTAGGTATGCCAGGTCGCCGGCATGGATTTTTAGACAAGGGAGGTAACGCGATGACCAGTCCATTTCGTCAACGTCATCCATCTGGGGCTCTGCTCTGTGCAGCCGTCATAATCTTTATGGTGCTGCTCATGCTTCCCCTGGCACAAGAGAGGGCGCAGGCGGCCCCGGGGGATGTGGCGCTGGTCTCCTCGGACGCAGCGGGGGTGCAAGGGAACGCCAACAGCTTTTTCCCGCTCATTATATCCGCCGACGGCAGGTACGTTGCCTTCCACTCTAGTGCCACCAACCTTATACCCGGCGTAACCGGAATCCAGGTTTACCGCAAGGACCTCAGGACCGGGGAGGTCAGACTCTGCTCCGCGGACACTGCGGGGGCGCAGGGGAACAATATAAGCCAGAATCCCTCCATCTCCTCCGACGGCAGGTACGTGGCCTTCCAATCTCAAGCCACCAACCTGGTCACCCCGGCTACCATCGGTCAGCAGGTCTTCCGCAAGGATATGGTGACCGGGGAGGTCAAGCTGTGTTCCGCGGACGCCGCGGGGGTGCAGGGGGACAATACAAGCCAGAATACCTCCATCTCATCCGACGGCAGGTGTGTGGCCTTCCAATCTCAAGCCACCAACCTGGTCACCCCGGCCACCAACGGCCAGCAGGTGTTCCGCAAGGATATGGTGACCGGGGAGGTCAGGCTGTGCTCCGCGAACGCCGCGGGGGTGCAGGGGGACAATGCAAGCCAGAATCCCTCCATCTCCTCCGACGGCAGGTATGTGGCCTTCCAATCCTTTGCCACCAACCTGGTCTCCCCCGCTACCAGCAATGCTCAGATCTTCCGCAAAGACCTGGTGACGGGTGAGGTCAAGCTGTGCTCTGCAGACGCTGCGGGGGTGCAGGGGAATGGCGGCAGCAGTAACGCTGCCATCTCCTCCGACGGCAGGTACGTAGCCTTTTCCTCCGTCGCCACCAACCTCATCTCCCCGGTCACCACAGGCCTGCAGATCTTCCGTAAGGACCTGGTGACGGGTGAGGTCGGGCTATGCTCAGCGAATGCAGCGGGGGCGCAGGGGAACGGTTTTAACCTTCTTGCCTACATGTCCTCCGACGGCAGGTACGTGGCCTTCACTTCCACTTCTACCAACCTGGTGACTCAGGCCACCAGCAACACCCAGATCTTCCGCAAGGAGCTGGCCGCCCCCTACTACTTCTACTTCGCCGAGGGGTACACAGGAGGCGGCTTCCAGGAGTACCTCTGCCTGGGCAACCCCTACGGGGACCCCGCCGACGTCACCGCGACCTACCTCTTCCGGGACGGCACCACCAAGGAGGAGACCTACAACGTCCCCGGCAACTCCCGCGTGACCAGGAACGTGAACGCCATCGTGGGGCCGGACAAGGAGGTCTCCATCAAGTGCGAGTCGGACTCCCCCTTCGTGGCCGAACGTCCCATGTACTTCGACTACGGGGGAAAGTGGACGGGGGGACACGACGCCGTGGGGGCCACCTCCCCCTCCATCTCCTGGTTCTTCGCCGAGGGCTACACCGGGGCGGGCTTCGACGAATGGATATGCGTGCTCAACCCCGGGGACCTGCCGGCCAATCTGACCTTCCGCTTCCAGACCCAGGAGGAGGGGGAGAAGAAGGTGGAGGGCTTCTCCGTCCCCGCCCACTCCCGCGGCTCCTTCAAGGCCAACCAGCTCCTGGAGGGCAAGTCCTACCAGACCTCACTCAAGCTGGAGTCGGACCACCCGGTGG
>CAYHAT010000137.1:0-3738 GCA_964354675.1 uncultured Actinomycetota bacterium
AGGAGGAGGAGTTGCTCCGCCTCAACGAGAAGCTCAAGGACGAGAGGTTCATAGACTATATAACCGGCAAGGAGAGCCGGGAGAACACAGGCGAGGGCACCATCCGCGACATCATGAGCAATCCTCCCCGCCTGGGTCTGCTGCTCCGCCAGGCGGTGCGGGAGATCGTGGTGGAAGAGGAGGACCTGGAGACAGCCCTGGATAAGGTCTGCGACACGCTGGAGAGGACAGCCCTGCTGCTCAAGGAGCTCGATGACGAAGAGCTGCGGCGCATGGATGTCGAGGAGATAGCCAAGGCCGCGGCCTTCCTCGAATCGTCCGAGCTCAAGGGTTACCTGCTGAGGGAGAAACCCGAAGCCCTGCAGGAGCTGGAGTTGCGCAAGAAGATCCTGGACAGCCTGCGCGAGAACAAGGTCCTCGACCTGCTGGAGAGTACCATCCGCGAACACGAGTCACTGCAGAAGGTGGTGGATGACCCGAAGGCTGCCTTTGCCCCGGAGCAGGAGCTACGCTTCGAGGCCCTCTCCGCCCTCATCGACGAGATCTATCAGACCTCGGTGGGCAAACCATGGGAGTCGCGGGTCAGCGACCGCATCTTCCAGGCGGATATGTGGAAGAAGATCATCAACGGCACCAGCGAGAAAGGCAGCGCCGGGGAGAGCACCCTCGTCTACCAGATCAGCAACATGCTGGTCAACGAGGGCCTGGCCCTGGACATCGATGAGCTGACCGCCGACCTCGCCATCGACGAGAACATCCCCCGTCTGCTGCAGAAGCTCTACCGGGCCCGGCGTCACGATACGGTGTTGAAGCTGGTGGAAAACCTCCTGGATAACCTGGAGGACATGAGCCCCGAGATCAGGTTGAAGACGGCGGAGACCCTGCGTAACATACCCGCCGCCCTGGAGATGAGCCGCCGCCTGCAGGAGTTCCCGGTAGCCTACGAGATGAAGGACCGCCTGCTGGAACGGCTGGAGCGGGAGCGGGAGCTGAGCGAGGTGTATACCACCCTGGCAGCATGCCTGGCCAGCCTGGCCCAGACCTTCATCCTCTCGGAGGACTACGACGCCGCCCTGGATATCATCGACACCTTCTGGCGGCACAACAGCTCGGACGACACCCGCAAGCCGGAGCAGAGGCGCACGGCCCTGGAGGCGGTGGCAACCGTCGCCAGCCCCGAGGTGCTGGACAACCTCGCGGATATCCTGCGCGAGGGCGACATCCAGACCATCACCGAGGTGGCGGAGATCCTCATCAAGTTCGAGGATAAATCCGTTCAGCCCTTGATCCAGGTCCTCAAAGACAGCGAGGACCTCCTGGTGAGGCGCGTGACCTTCGAAGCCCTGGAGAACATCGGGAAGGACGCTATCCTCACTCTCATCAACGACCTCGAGAAGTACAATCCCTGGCATATGTACCGCAACATCATCTCCATCCTCGCGGAGATCGGTAACCGCTCCATCATCCAGTCCCTGGCGCGCTTCATCAAGCACCAGAACCCAGAGGTGCGGAGGGAGACCATCAAGGCCCTCTCCAAGATACGCACGCCCGAGACCATCTCCCTGCTGGTCGAAGCCCTGGGCGACCGGGACGAACAGGTTCAGAAGGAGGCCTGCATCGGGCTGGGGCGTATGCGGGACGTCTCCACCGCGCCCATCCTCATGGACGTGTTGAAGCCCCCGCACAGCTTTAAAAAGCAGCGGCATCGCAGTAACGCGGTGAAGTCCGCGGCGTTGTGGGCCCTGGGAGAGATCGGGGATTACTCCGCCATACCCTACTGCCGGGCGATACTGCAAAAGCACTCGTGGCTGCCCTTCCTGGGGAAAAACAAGGACGATATGCGCGCCGCCGCAGCCCTCGCCCTGGGGAGGATAGGCAGCGACGAATGTCGCGAGATCCTCCAGCAGTACAGCGACGACAGGAGCGATGCGGTGCGGCGCTCAACCATGGAAGCGCTCAGGGGCATCCAGAGGAGAAGGGTGGTCGCCACCGTGGAGGAGAAACAGCTCCCCGCCGAAGAAGCCGGCTAGGGGTCGTGTCTTCGATCTTCGGTTCTCCTGATAGTATTTGGCTGATCGATCCTGAGAAATGAACCGAAGATCGAAGACACGACCCCTGTTCTGCAATCTACCCTAGCGTGATCAAGAAACGTTTCTTGACGGCTCTTATGCCGGTGCGCAGCCAGCCGCCGCGCTTGGCCGCGAGGGTCCCCTCTACGTCGTTCCAATAGCCCGGGGTCACAGCGGGACCCTTGATGACGAGCTCACCTTCCTTTCCTCGCCCCAGCGGTCGCCCCGCCTCGTCGACGACCGCTAGGCGGTTGGGCGGGATCACCAAGCCCGGGCACCCCGCCGGCCAAGCTAGAAAAGGACTGGCGGGCTTAAAGGTCAACGCAGTCGCGTTACCGCCGGCGCCGTAGGTCTCGACGAAACAGGCGGGCCGGCGAAGGGCGCCAGGCCGCGGAGAGGAGGAAGCCTGGAACTCCTTTATCACCCGTTGCGGCAGATCCCCGCCGGCGGAGAGCCAGAAGCGGACATGTGAGAGGTCATATCCGGATGCACCCGCCTGTAACAGCGATGCGAATATCTCGGGGGTCCCCAGAAACGCGGCGGGCTTTTCCGCTTCCATCACCTCCAGGATGCTCTCCGGCTCCGGATGCGGCAGGAGGTGCAGCCTCAATCCTATGCACAACCCCAGCACGGCGGCGGAGAAGCCGCCCATGGACCGCAGGGAAGCGGCGCAAACGCATGGGTCGCCCGGACGGATGGGAAGAAGCAGGGTTGCCCAACGCTGGGGTCCCAGCAGTCCTTCGTTGGTGGCCATCACCGCCTTTAAAGACCTGTCCTGCATCCCGGTGTAGAAAAGGCCTACTACGTTACTGGGCTTGAGGGTGTAGGGAAGAAAGAATCCCGAGGACAAGTCCATAGCTTTATCGAGGGAAAGGATGCCGTCCGGCGCTTGCGAGCGTGGACCCGAGACCATCATGCGCTCTAGCCCGGGCATGCTGTCCGCAAGGTCGGCCCTCCCTGCGAGCACCTTCCCATCCACCACGGCAAGTGTCGCCCCGCAGCCCTGGACGCGGTGTGCTATCTCGCCGGCTGGAAGCCCGTGGTCCAGGGGAACGACGATGCCCCCCGCTTTCATCAGCGCAGCGGAGACGAGGAGTGAATCCGCCGGCTCGGGGATGCACAGGACGACCCGCTCCCCCTTCTTCAAGTCCAGGTCGCGGATGAACGCCTCCGCCGCCAGGTTTGTGAAATGCAGGCAGTCGCGGAATGTCGGGCTGCGGGAAGAAAGCGCGCGGTATCCAAGCGGTTTATCAAGGGCCAGGGCCTCAAGGCCGCCGTAAATACCGGACAGGTTCTCGAAGAGGTTAGCCATGGTCAGCAGCCGCCGCATGGCTACCCGTGTTCTCTCCAACATACCCGCTATTCTTCTATCCAGGGCTACACGAAGTCAACAATGGAGCCGGGAGGGTCCGTGCCTCAGCATCACGGTGTTGGTTGCTCGAAGCTGTCCCGATCGGATGGGATCGCGGGTCGTGCAGATGGTCATCATCGGATACTCCTGATCTCATACCCGGCTTGGGCGGTGGTGAAGATCGCTGCTAGCATCCCAGGGGAAAGGGACCGGTTCCCCGGCCCCTTTCAGACATCCGTTATATACCGCCCTTTTACGGGACCCCGATGGAGTCGTGGGCCCAGGTCTTGTTGCCGCCGTACATGGCGCGCTCGCAGA
>CAYHAT010000137.1:3838-8712 GCA_964354675.1 uncultured Actinomycetota bacterium
CACCCAGGTCTCCATGTCCCCGCCGGTGGAGCCCTCGGCTAAGTACCAGGTGGGGGCGGGGGTGGTGGTGCCGATGGAGTCGTGGGCCCAGGTCTTGTTGCCGCCGTACATGGCGCGCTCGCAGATGACGTTGCCGTCGGTGGCCTCCACCTTGGTGGAGACGTTGAAGTTGTCGGGCACGTAGGTGTTGACCTTGAAGGAGCGGCGGGAGGTGGGGGGGATGGCGAAGTTCTGCAGGGCGGGCGGGGACTGCTCCCCGGTATCCGTCTGGAACTTGAGGTTCACGTGTACCTCCGCGGCCCCCGGGTTCTGCACCAGCACCCAGGTCTCCATGTCCCCGCCGGTGGAGCCCTCGGCTAAGTACCAGGTGGGGAAACCGTCGACGCATACGGCGCAGCCCTCGTAGGGGTTCCAGGTCCCCACGTACAGGCACGAGTTGAGCACGCCCATGCTGCTGGCACTGAGATTATTCGGGCTGCCGAAGCCGCGGGCGTCACTGCCGGAGAGACCGGCTCCCACCACCTTGGCCCAGGCAGCCCCGTCGTACGCCCAGACCTCGCATCCCTTGTTGCCAAAGGCCTGGTTCACGGTCCCCACGCAGAGGCGGGATTCGTACACCTGCATGGACTCGACGCTTTTGTTGAGGGGATCACCGAAGCCGTTGCCCACCGCCGCGCCGCCCCCCATCACCGGTGTCCAGGAACTGCCGTTATAGCGCCAGACCTCGCAGCCGTTGGTAAAGTTGGACGTCCCGGCGTAGAGATACGGCCCATAGGCGGACATCGACATCAGAAAGTCATTGTTCGGATTCCCGAAGCCGTTGCCTACCGCTGCGCTGTCCCCCACCACCGGGGTCCAGGCGGCCCCGTCGTAGCGCCATATCTCGCATCCATCCGAATATGTATGAGTCCCCGCGTAGAGGTGCGACCCGTAAACGGCCATGGACTCCACGCTGTAGCTGTTCGTATTGCCGAAGCCGGCGCCGGTGGGCGTGTTTGTCGCCCCGTACCCCACCATCCATTCCCAGGTCGCCCCGTCGTAACGCCACACCTCGCAGCCGTTGGCGTTGAACGTCCCCGCATAGAGGTGCGGGCCGTACGCCGCCATGGCATAGATACTGCGATTGAAGGCGGTCCCGAAGCCCGGGGCGGTTGAGGCGCCACCCGTCCCCTGGCCTACCACCTGGGTCCAGGCAGACCCATCGTAGCGCCACACCTGGCAGCCGTCATCGTTAAAGGTACCCGCGTAGAGGTAGGCGCCGAAGACGGCCATGGACATCAGGCCCTGATTTCTCGGGTTGCCGAAGCCGGGGCCGGTGGGGCTCCCGGCCGCTCCCTGTCCCACTTCCCGCGTCCAGCTCAAACCGTCGGTGCTCCATATCTCGCAGCCGCCCCCGGAGGGTCTGTCGGTCCCTACGTAGAGGCGGGAGCCGTAAACGGCCATGGCCGTTGCGGTCGTGTTACCCGGGTTGCCGAACCCTCCTCCCGCGGACACGGTCCAGGCCAGGGCCGGCCCGGTTCCCGTGAGCAGGAGGAAAGTGAACGTGCAGCAAAGGATCAGGACGAGCGTCGCCACGATGCCGGAACGAAGAGACTCCATCATAGACACCCCCATCGTGAATCGTAGACTTTTCTATGGGAATAGCGGTGCAAATCCTTGAATGCCTTCTTATTCTCCCTCTTCAAAGCCGTCATGCCGTCCCTATTATCTCACATCCACCATCCCAGGAAAGCAGGCGATCCGGCGGGCAGGATCGAGGCCGGGATCTGGCCCCGCGTGGTCTCGTGGACCACCCGCATTTCCCCGCATGTCTTTTCCGGCATAAGAAACGGCTCCGCCGGGAATAATAAAATCAGGTTCCTCTCCGAGAACCATGCATGGCCGAGGATATGCGGTTGTGCCCAAAGCGTAAGTACAGGAAGCTTAACCGCATGACTTAAGGAGGTCTTTGAGATGCGTTCCATGCTGGAGGGTATAAGGGTCATCGATTTCACTAACACCGTGGCTGGTCCGGGATGCACCTTCTTCCTGGCGGACATGGGAGCCGAGGTGATCAAGGTGGAGCGGCCGGGGCTGGGGGATGAGGCGCGCCTCTTCCCCCCCTACAAGGACGGCACCTCCGCATCTTTTACCGTGCTCAACCGCGGCAAGCGCGGCGTGGTCCTGGACCTCAAGAACCCGCGCGCCGTGGAGCTCTTCAAGGAGCTGGCCGCCGCCTCGGACGTGCTGGTGGAGAACTATCGCCCCGGGGTGATGAAGAAGCTGGGCCTGGATTACGACACTCTCAAGTCAGCCAATCCCAGGCTGGTGATGTGCTCCATCTCGGGGTACGGGCAGTACGGCCCGCTGTCCCACCTCCCCGCCTACGACGCCGTCATCCAGGCCATGAGCGGGCTGATGAGCACCACCGGCTTTCCCGACGGCCCGCCCACCCGTGCCGGCACCCTCATCGTGGACATCTCCTGCGCCTTCTTCGCCGCCTATGGCATCTGCGCCGCCCTCTTCGCCCGTGAGCGCAGCGGGGAGGGAGAGTACCTGGACATCTCCATGTACGACGTAGCTATTAACCTGTTGGAGGCCAAGTTCGTGGACTACACCGTCACCGGCAACATCCCCCAGCGCACCGGCAACCGCTACCCCTACGTCACGCCGTTCGACGCCTTCGCCACCAAGGACGGTTACGTCATGTTGATATGCATCGGAGACCAGCCTTTCCACAACCTGTGCAAGGCCATGGGCAAACCGGAGCTGGCCGAGGACGCACGCTTCAAGGACCTCATGGCCCGCAACGCCAATGAACCCGAGCTGAAGAAGATCATCGAGGAGTGGGCCTCCGGCTTTACCGACGCCGAGATATGGGAACTGATGCAGGAGCACGGCGTCCCCGGGGCGCCCGTCAACGACGTCAAGAGCGTGGTGGAGAATCCCCACACCGCGGCGCGTGGGATGCTCGTGGACCTGGAGCAGCCGGGCGCGGGCACCATCACCATCTTCGGCTCGGCCATGAAGGCGCTGGGCAGCGAGATAAGACCACGCGGCCCCGCTCCAACCTTGGGGCAGGACAACCGCTGGTTCCTCGAGGAAGTCTTGAACAAGAAGGCGGACGAGGTGGAGGAGATCCTGGCCTCCGGCGCCCTGGGTTAGGGACCACCCCTCCGGGGTCGTATCTTCGATCTTCGGTTATCCAACTGCGCGAGGTCGGACCATGGCAAATAGCGATGCGGCATCGAATGAACCGCTCTGACCATGCTTTATGGGGTTGTGTCCTCGATCTTGAGCCCTATTCTTATGCGGTCCATTATTGGATAGAATTGAATACAAGCCGAAGATCGAAGACACGACCCCCTTGAGGAGGTGCATTATGCGCAGGCTGGTCTTCCACGGCGATGACATCGTGCGGGTGGAGCTGCCCGACCGCACCCGGATCGTCGAGCCGCCGCGTCCGATCCAGCCCCTTGAGGATTACCCGGGCGCCGTCAGGAGGTCGCTGCGCGAGCCGCTGGGGTGCCCTCCCCTCGCGGAGCTGGTAGGCCCGGAATCGCGCGTGACCATCGCCTTCGATGACCCCTGCCTCCCGCTCCCTCCCGTCTTGAGAGACCCGCGGGGCCTGGCCGTGGAGGCCGTGCTGGAGGAGCTCTTCTCCCTGGGGGTGGAGCGGGAGAGGATATCCCTGGTCTGCGCCATGGGCCTGCACCGCAAATGGACGGAGCGGGAGCTCAAGCACATCCTGGGCAAGCGGGTATGGGCGGTGATGGGGCCTTCCCATATCGGGAACCACGACGCGGAGGATCCCATAGGGAACGTGGACCTGGGCAGTACCGCGGAAGGATACCCGGTGGAGGTCAACCGCAGACTGATGGAATCCGACCTCACCATCTACGTCAACCTCAACTGGACGAGCATGAACGGCGGGTGGAAGTCTTACATGGTGGGACTGGGGACCTACCGCTCCATCCGTCCCCACCATAACGCCTCCGTCCTCATCGATGGCGGCACCATCATGGACCCTGGCAGCGAATTCCACGGGATCCTGCGTGCCCAGGGGAGATATCTGGCCCGGCACGTCAAGCTCATGAGCGTGGAGACGGTGCTCAACAACCGGGTATGGCCGGGGCCACTCGACGGCTACCTCTCCCTGCAGAAAAAAAGTGTCCCGCTCCCCTTCAAGATCTCGCGCTATTTCCCACAGGCGGTGAAGTCCGCCGTCTCCTCCGCGCTGAGGAGTGCCTACGCGCCCATCGCCGTCCACGCGGGCGACCCGGAGGCGGTCCATGACAAGACCCTGGAGGCCCTCTTCCGGCAACAGAACGTGCAGGTGGAAGGGCAGAGCGACGCCCTCTTCCTGGCCCTGCCCAACATGTGCCCCTATGCCGCCTTCTCGCGCATGAACCCGCTGCTGGCCATGAACTCCGCCCTGGGCTACGTCTTTAACCTGCACATGCGCAGGCCGGTCGTGCGCAAGGGAGGGGTGCTGGTGCTCATGCAGCCCTTCCTTCCCGGCTTTCACCACCGCCACCATCTCCCCTACATCGAGTTCTACGAGAAGGTCCTGGCCGAGACCCGCGACGCGCGGGAGATGGAGGTGCGCTTCGAGGAGGATTTCGCCGACCGCAGGGAATACATCGAGGCCTACCGCAACCATTATGCCTATCATGGCGTGCATCCCTTCTACGTGTGGTACTGGGGAGGGTTAGCCATGGAGCACCTGGACCGGGTCATCGTGGTAGGAGCCAAGCGACGCGAGGTCGTGGAGCGCCTGGGTTTCGAACACGCGGATTCATTGCAGCAGGCCTGGAGCATGGCGGGAGAGACCCTGGGGGACGGCTACTCCATCACCCACCTCTCCATCCCCCCCATCTTCGCCGCCGAAGTGG
>CAYHAT010000138.1:0-8698 GCA_964354675.1 uncultured Actinomycetota bacterium
CTTCCACCGCTTCCTCGACCACCTCGGCGATCTCGGCCTCGACCTCGCTCGGCACCAGCTCTCCGGTGGCCTCCTCGATAGCCTCTACTATCTCCTCCACGATCGCCTCTTCGACAGCCTCCACGACGGACTCTAAAACGGCCTCTTCGACCGCTTCCTCGATGGCCTCCTCGGCGACAGCCTCCGCTATCTCCTCTTCCACCGCTTCCTCGACCACCTCGGCGATCTCGGCCTCGACCTCGCTCGGCACGGGCACCTCGGATGCACTCGGCACCAGCTCTCCGGTGGACTCCTCGATAGCCTCTACTATCTCCTCCACGATCGCCTCTTCGACAGCCTCCACGACGGACTCTAAAACGGCCTCCGCCACCTCTTCTTCCACGCGCTCCTCGATCATCTCGGCCTCGGCTTCAACCTGCTCAGGTATCTCGTAGTATTCCTCTTCCTCATCAAGTTCACCCATGATCTGCTTGAGGCTGAGGCTGATACGCCTGCGGTCGATATCGATGTCGATGACCTTGACCTCTATCTCCTGGCTGACGGCGACGACTTCATCTGGCTGCTCGACGTGGCGGCGGGACAGTTCGGAGATATGTATAAGACCTTCGATACCCGGTCTTACCTGCACAAAAGCCCCGAATGGCACCAGCTTCGTCACCATGCCGTTGATGACCTCGCCCACCTGTACGTCCCTGGACAGCTGCTCCCATGGGTCCGCCTGGCAGGCCTTCAGGCTGAGCGAGATACGCTCGCGCTCCTTGTCCACCTCGAGGATCTCCACATCTACCTCATCGCCCACGGAGAGGACCTCGCTCGGTTTCTCGACATGGCACCAGGACAGTTCGGAGATGTGAATAAGGCCGTCGATGCCGCCCAGGTTCACGAAAGCCCCGAAGGACACGATGCTCGAGACCTTCCCCCCTACACGCATGCCTTTCTCCAGGTTGTCCAGGAGGATCTTCCGTCTCTCGCTGGCCGTTTCCTCCAGGAACGCGCGCCGCGAGAGGACGACATTGTTACGGTTTCTGTCCATCTCGATGATCTTGCAGGTCAGCCTGCTTTGCAGGAAGGAGTGGAGCTCTTTGACACGGTGGACGTCGATGAGAGAGGCGGGAAGAAAACCGCGCAGGCCGATATCCAGGATAAGGCCGCCTTTCACCACCTCTATGACCTCGCCCTCTATGGGTTCGTTCTCCAGCATGTTCCTCTCTAGGGAGTTCCACGAGCGCTCGTATTGAGCCCTCTTTTTTGAGAGGATTAGCCGCCCCTCCTTGTCCTCCTTCTGCAGGACAAGGGCGTCAATCTCGTCCCCCACTTTGACCACGTCCTCGGTCTTCACGCCGTAGCGGATGGACAATTCCCGCGCCGGGATCACCCCCTCCGACTTATAGCCGATGTCCAGGAGGACCTCGTCCTTGTCCACCTTGACCACGGTTCCGGCGATGATGTCACCCTCAGAGAAGATCTTGATGGTCTTGTCGTAGTTGGGGACCTCGTCTTCGGAGTAATCGAAGTTGGTCAGTGGGGCGGTCAGTTCAGGGGTCTCAGAGGGGTTCTCTCTTTCCGTTTGATCCAGCATTCGTTCCTTTCCTCCAATAAGTTTTATTAGCCACGGCCCTCCTCCTTAAGGTCCAGGCACACAGCCTACTGATTTTAGCACTAATCTTCGGCATTTGCATATATATTTGCATATATATAGTCATGCTCGCTGTCACCCGGCGAAGGCCCCTGCCTTTTCTTCCCCCGGCTCTTCTGTTGTGATGGGAGCCCTGCTGGTGTAAGATTTCTGCAGTCCCATCAGGGCTTCGGCTTATGGCATATCAACCTCCGGTAAAAAGACACCATGGGCCGACATGACGTCTTCAATGTCCTATGGGGGGTTGGGAAGCCTCTAACCGTGGCAAACCGTGCTACCAGGAAGGGAGTGATCGCATGGTTCAAAATGTGGGCCAGAACCGGGTTCCCAGGGCGTCCATCCCGTTAGACCCGGTCTTCAGCTGGTCGGTCGGGAACTGGATGGAGCAGTTCTTCGACGGGATGAAGGAGGGCAAGATCATCGCCTCGCGGTGTCCCGCCTGCGGGCGCGTCTACCTGCCCCCCCGCATGATCTGCGAACGCTGCTTCGTAAAAGCGGATGAATGGGTCGAGCTGCTCGATACGGGGACGGTCCAGTCATTCACCGAGGCCCATGTCAAAGCGGGCAAGGGCGGGGAACTGGAAGACCTCGAGAGCCCGGAGATCATCGCTATGGTCCTGCATGACGGGGCTGATACCTGCCTGGTCGCGCGCCTGGAGGGCGGCAGCGCCGCGGTGGGGATGCGTGTAAAGGCGGTACTGGACCCCTCCGCGGAAAACGTTCTCGACCTGCTGTCCTGCTATCGTCCGGCGGAATGAAAGGGGGATGCCATGGATAAAGAAGTCGCCATAATCGCCTACGCGCAGACCCCCTACGAAGCCGACGTGGAGTCGTCCCGCGAGATGCAGGTGCTGCAGGTTACCAGGGCGGCCCTGGCCGCCGCCGGCCTGAAGCGGGAGGAACTGGACACGGTGATCACAGCTAACAACGATTACCTTGACGGGCGGACCATCTCCAACATGCGGCTGGTGGAGCCGTCAGGAGCCTGGCAGAAGAACGAGTCCAAGGTAGAGATGGACGGGGCTTACGCCGCCCTCTACGCGCTGACGCGCATCCTATCAGGCGATCACGATATCGCCATGGTCATCGGAGAGAGCCAGGCCTCCGTGTACGGCGGCTACGTACCGGGCATCATGATGTTGGATCCCACCTTCGACCGCCAGCGCTGGCTGCTGAACGAGGTATCCGCCGCGGCTTTGCAGGCCCGGGCCTACATGAACACCTGCGGCGTCAGCGAGGAACAGTTGGCCGGGGTGGCCGCGAAGAACCTGGATAACGCAGCGAAAAACCCGCTTGCCCTGCGTGCGATGGCAGGGGCGGACGTGAGGAAGGTGCTCTCATCACGTCTGCTCTACTCCCCTATCCGCGAGCTCATGGCCTCACCGCTATGCGATGGCGCCTGCGCCGTCGTCCTCGCCTCCGGCAAGGCAGCGGCCAGAGCCGAGAAGCCGGTCTGGATCAAGGGCGTAGGCTTCTCCCACGACTCCTACCTCACCGAGCGTTCCCTCGCGGAGATGGGCTCGTTGCGGGACGCCGCCCGGCGCTGCTATGGCATGGCGGACATCGAGGACCCCGCATCCCAACTCGACCTGGCGGAGGTGCACGAGTGCTTCGCCCACGAGGAACTCATGGCCTACGAAGCCCTGGGCCTCTGCGCCGCGGGAGGAGGGGGAGACCTTCTAGACTCCGGGGCCACCCGCATCGATGGTTCTTTACCGGTTAACGCATCCGGGGGCGTATTGGCCGCTAACGTCGCCTGCGCGGCCGGACTTGCCCGCATCATCGAAGCAGCCATGCAGATCCGTGGCGAGGCGGGCGAACACCAGGTACCTGGCGTAAAGACCGCGCTGGCGCACGGGCAGACGGGACTGTGTGCCCAGGAAAACATCGTCTACGTGCTGGGGGGTGAGTGAGATGGCTAAGAAAGAAGTGGCGGTAGTGGGCGTCGGCCTCTCCAAGCACGTGAGCAAGCGTCGCGACGTGAACATCGCCGAGATGGTCTGGGAAGCGGTAAGCGCCTGCTACGAGGATGCCGGCCTCAAGCCAAAGGATACCGACGCCTTTATAACCGGCAACATGCCCGCATTCGAGGGTGTAAACCTGCCCGAGGAATGGGGGGCCGGGCACTGGGGCGCCTACGCCAAACCGCTGCTGCGCATTACCACTGGAGGGACGACTGGAGGATCGGTAGCGCACGGTGGATATTACGCGGTTGCCTCGGGTCTCTACGACATCGTGATGTGCATCGCCTTCGAGAAGCAATCCGACGGCAACTCCACCATGGGCTTGAACACCGTGGCCTTGGCCGATGCGGCGGCCCAGTTCCAGCTGGGAGTAGATCCCGGGTTCATGGCCGCCTTCGGCGGCGGCGCGGTGGGAGTGGCCGTATACCAGGCCTCCAGCTACATGAAGAGCAGCGGCTGCACCACCCAGCACCTGGATAAGGTCGCGGCGCTCTGCCGCAACAACGCCGCCTTGAATCCCTATTCCCACCTCAAGCAGCCCGGACTCACACCGGAGGAAGTGGCGAAGACCACCCTCTTGCAGTACCCCATAAGGTTCGGGCATGTCTGCCCGGCCACGGACGGGGCCTGTGCCATGCTCTTCACCACGGGGGAGAAGGCCAGAAAAATGATGGGTAAACCCGCCTACGTCCTCTCGGTATCTTCTTGTTCGGACGAGGCCGCGATGGTGGGCATCGCCGGGTCGGGTACCACCAACACCGATCCCTGTGTCCAGGAGGGCTGCAAGATAGCTGCCGCTCGAGCCTATGAGCTCGCGGGCATAAAGGATCCCCGCCGCGAGATAGACCTAGCGGAGCCCTATGCGCCGTTCGCCCACCAGATGCTCATGTTCTACGAGCGGCTGCTGCTATGCGACGAGGGGGACGCTCCGTCCATCCTGGACTCCGGCTCCATGGGCCTCGACGGCGAGCTGCCGGTCTGCCCGTCTGGCGGGGTGATCTCCACCAACGCCATCGGCGCCTCGGCGATGGAGAGGGTTGCGGAGGCCGTCATGCAGATCATGGGCAAGTGCGGCGAGCGCCAGGTGAAGAAGGAAGTCCACAAGGCCGTGGCCCATGGATGGGGGGGCGCGGTGAACTTTAACGTGGTCGCCGTGCTCTCGGATACCCCGAGGAGGTAGCGCAATGGAATACAAGAACGAGACCGTTTGCATCGACGGCGGCTGGCCTTTGTCCACATGGCAGTGGAAGATGGAGAGCATAGCCCTCATCCAGAAGTCCCTGGAGGCGCTCAAGAAGAAGAAGCTGCTGGGCCTGAAGTGCCCGGGTTGCGGGCTGGTCTACTTCCTCCCCAAGCCCTATTGCCGCTGCCTATCCATACCGGATGAGTGGGTGGAGATAAAGGACACCGGCACCATAACCACCTTCACCTTCTCTGGCGCCTGGGCCTACGAGGGCATCGAGGAGGAGGGGGCGACGGGAACTCCCCTGATCATCGTGGGTATCGTCCTCGATGGTTCCGATACCATGACCGTATGCACCCTGGAGGATGTGGAGCCCGAAAAGGTGAGCGTAGGAATGCGGATAAAACTGAAATGGCCGGAGGAACTCCTCGGCCGTCTGGACGATATCGCCCACTGCGTTCCCGCATAGCAGAAAACATAACCGCACATGCGAGGCGGGCGCGTTACAACGCGCTCGCCTCTTCTATGACCCTATTTGACATCGTACCAGGAGGGCCCCAGCCCCAAGTCCACCTTGAGCGGGACGTCGAGGTCATAGGCCGCCTCCATCTCCCCGCGCACTAGGTCTTGTACCTCATCGGCCTCGCTTTTCTCCACGTCAAAGACGAGTTCGTCGTGTACCTGCAGGATCATACGTGAGCGATAGCCGCCTTCTTCCAGGCGGCGGTGGACATGCAGCATTGCCACCTTGATGATGTCGGCGGCGCTGCCTTGGATGGGAGTGTTGAACGCCAGCCGCTCACCCAGCCGTCGCAAGCGTACGTTTCCCATGGCCAATTCCGGTATCTCGCGCCTGCGTCCAAGGATGGTGGTGACATAACCTGTCTCCGTGGCCTCCTCCACCTGGCGGTCCAGGAAATCCCTCACCCCCGGGAATTCCTTGAAATAATCGCTGATATAGCTCTCGGCTTCCTCGTGGTCTATGCCCAACTGTGCGGCCAGCCCGAAAGGGCTTATGCCGTAAATGATCCCGAAATTTATGGCCTTAGCCCTCCTGCGGTGCTCCGCGGTGACCTCTTCGAAGGGCACGTCGAATACCTCCGAGGCGGTGGAGGCGTGGATGTCACGATCCTCCTCGAAAGCCAGCTTCAGTCCCTCGTCGCCGGAGAGGTGTGCCATCACCCGCAACTCTATCTGAGAATAGTCCGCGGAGAGTATGAGGCCGTCCTGCGAGGTGGGGAGAAATGCCTTGCGGATCGTCTTTCCCAGCGCCGTGCGTACCGGTATGTTCTGCAGATTGGGGTTGCTAGACGAGAGGCGTCCGGTGGCGGTGACCGTCTGGTTGAAGCAAGCGTGCAGCCTGTTAGTCGTCGGGTCCACCAGCCTCGGCAGGGCACTCACATAGGTGTTGAGCAATTTCGAGAGTTCCCGGTAACGGATCAGGATATCGGCAAGAGGATGCATGTCGCTCAGGGCGTTCAGCACACTGACGTCGGTGGCGAAACCGGTCTTGGTTCGCCTTACCGGCGGAAGCTCCAGGACATCGAAGAGGATGTGCGAGAGTTGCTGCGGTGAGTTGAGGTTGAACCTCTCCCCTGCCAGCTCGTAGGCCCGTTCCTCCAGCCCGTGCAGTTCAGTTTCCAACTCTCCCTGCATGGCCGCAAGCACCTCGGGGTCGAGCCGGATGCCCCGGACCTCCATCTCAGCAAGAACCTCCTGCAGGGGCATCTCCACCTCTTCATACAGGGGTCTGAGGCCTCTCAGGTTCATAGCGGCCTCGAGAGGATCGACCAGCTCTGCAACGGCTATCGCAAGCTGCATATCCTCGTCCGCCCGGGTCTTTTCCTCCTCGAGAAGGTCTAACTGCCCAGGCGCTCTCTCTCCCGGGGAGATGTCGAGATAACGCCGGGCGACGCTATGGAGGTCGTGCTTCGCTCCCGAGGGGTTTATGAGGTAGGAGGCCAGCTCGGTGTCGAAGTCGAAACGGGGATAGGAGCCGTACATCCTGGAGCACTGGACCATGACGTCCTTGCCCCGGTAGCAGTTCAGCCGCAGCCCCTCGGCTGTGGCGAGGCCGTGCATGAAACCTCGTAACAGTCCTCTCCCGTTTTCCTCAACGAGAGCGAAACGGTATGCCCTGCCGCCTGCCGCCACGGATACGGAGGTCATGCGTCCTCGCGTGTATCCTTCCCCCTCGATGTTGCCGCAGAGGGAAAGTTCCCCGGCGGCCATGCACGCATGCAGCGCCTCTTCCAGGCCATTCTCGTCCTCCACTACCATGCGTGCCTCCTCATCCAAGGCTTCTTCCGGCAGCTTTTCTCGGCGCATGACAGGAAAGAGCAGTGTCCTGAGGCCCTCCAGGCGCTCGTAGAGCTTCCTGAACTCCAGGGAGTCGAAAACGCGCTGCACGCTCTCCTCGTCCCAAGGCCGCATCTCCCAACGTGACGGGTCCTCCCCCTGCAACGGCACGTCGTGGCGCATGCTGGCCAGCTCGCGGCTCATGAAAGCGCTCTCCCGGTTCTCCTCCAAGGCTTTCTTGGCCCTTCCTCCCTTGATGCCCTCGAGGTGCTCGTAGACATTATCGAGGCTGCCGAATTCGCTGATAAGTGCGGCGGCCGTCTTCTCTCCGATGCCTGGGACTCCAGGGATGTTGTCGGAGGTGTCTCCCTTGAGGGCCAGGTAATCCACGATCTGACCGGGCTCAACGCCGTATTTCTCTTTGACCCCCTGTGGGTCGTAGATGACGATATCGCTGATACCCTTGCGGTTGGCGATGACCTTGACACGTTCGTCCACCAATTGCAGGGCATCCCGGTCGCCGGTGACGATGAAGACCTCGCAATCCTCGGGCAGTATAGAAGTAAGGGTGGCCAACACGTCGTCGGCCTCATAACCCTCCTCTTCCAGGTACGGTATATCCAGGGCGTCCAGTACTGCATGGATGATGTCCATCTGTTCGCGCAGCTCGTCGGGCATGGGCTTGCGGTGAGCTTTGTAATCGGCGAACCTCTCGGTGCGGAACTCCGGCCTGCCTTTATCGAAGGCTACGACGATCGCCTGTGGCTTGAGCTCCTCCAGGACTTTGATGAGCATGGAAGTGAAGCCGTACACGGCGTTGGTCATCTGGCCGGCAGAGGTGGCCAGGTCGGGCGGAAGGGCATAGAAAGCCCGGTAGGCCAGGCTGTGCCCATCGATGAGTACCCATCTCTTGACTTCCGCCAAAGTCGCCCCGTTTCCGTCTGGCTGGGTTCGTTAATGCTGTACCGGATGTGAGGCTCGGGGACGGGGCCCGCAAGCCCCGTCCCCTTACCCAAGGAGAACGTGTTTTAATAATAAACCCCAGCGGTGACAAGAATCCGGATAGCGCCACCCTGACCCTGGACGGGGGTGAAGTCTGAGGAAGAAGAGATCTCTCAGGGCTTGGATCCGATCCCGGCTGCCCGGGCTGCATCGCCCTCCTTTTTCAGGGAGAGCACCACGGCACCCCCCACTATGAGCACGATGGAGAACAGGCGCATGAATATCATGCCCGTGGATGATGGAAAGGGTTCGCCGAAGGCCATCAACCCCACCAGGATGGGTATGAGGTTGGCCAGGCTGTTGACCACCGGGATGATCACTATCGCCTTGCCCCGTTGCAAGGCCACCTGGTACATGAACAGGGTGACGACCGCGATGGCGACGATCATCCAGAGGTAGGGAGAGAGGAACACCCGGCCGAAACCGTCGTTCCAGAGGCGGTTGGCCGCATCTGGCCAGAAGAGCTTCTCCAGGATATCGTTCAAACCGAGCAGGACTCCCGTTCCGATGGCGATGAGCACAGACTCCCGCGCCCCCTTCTTCAGGAAAGCATTGACGAAGCACACTCCCGCGGTGGTGTACAGGAGGACGATGAAAAAGCCGGTGAAGAAGGTG
>CAYHAT010000139.1:0-8680 GCA_964354675.1 uncultured Actinomycetota bacterium
GAATGCCGGCGTATTTATGGAGCGGGGTACTAAAGGTAACGGTCTCGCTCCGCTGACACGCTCCGCTCCGACCGACCCAGTCGAGCCCGGGTCAGGGGTTTGTATATAGGCGACACCCGGGCGTTTTCCTACATCACCTTCCTTTACATATGCACGTCTCTTTGCTGCTTTTGCGCGCCCGCTGCGCCCGACACTATAGTTCTCGGGCAAGTTGGTCATCATATAGCAGGGCTATGCCTGCATGGGGGACTGCATTTCAGGCACCGGCGAAGACACATCTGGGAAGGAGGAAGCCGTGGCTTGGATGTATTAGCTTGTCCGCGGGATGGTAGAATCATGGCATCGGGAACTGCATACGAGATGTATCGCATCGTATCTGTTGGAAAAGAGGGCGGACGATATCTAGGAGGTGCCCGGGTGAGAAAGGCATTGGTGCTGTTATCGTTGGGCATGATCATCACCTCGCTAGTGGTCTTCGTGCCGGGCTGCGGCCAGAGCAGCGAGGACTTGGCCTTGAGGTACATCGGCAGGGGCGACGCATACTCATATCGCATGGCGAGCGAAGGGGAGAAGATGAGCACGGCACTGGAGGATTTTTTTGCGATCCTGCAAGGCCCCAACCCCGAGGCCATAGTAAACCCGGGCGGCCCCTTAGAGCAGTATGAGTCAGCCCAGACAGAGGTATTGTCGTCCGCGAATGAAGCGGAAGCCGAATACCAGCGCGTGCTTTCGTTGAGCGGTGTCGAGGAGGAGAAAGAATACGCGACCATGATGATCGAAGTCGCGCAGAGAACGGGGGCGTTGGCAGAGTTTATCGAGGAGTGGTTCAACAAAGCCCTGGATGTCATTCAGACCCTGGATGAGAGCAAGATCAGGTCTTATCTGACCGGCAATGAGTTCGAGGACGGTCTTGCGGAAATAGAGGAGATGAGAGCGGAGATCGATCAGGCAGCCGGAGAGGCACAAAACTACCGGCTGGAGAGTGATTTCTGAGTAAGCCACTGCCATCGGCACGCTGCTCCCGTGGGGCCGGCGGCCGGCAGAGAAGGGAGAAAACCACGGTGGATAACGGCGGGCGATATCACGGAGCATGGATACCGGCGACGGTTCTGGCGCTTCTGTTCGTATTGATGATCGGCCTCGTGTCCTGCGGAGGCACCAGCCCGACTACGGCGGAGACGCCGGATGAAGGCATGGATGAAGGCACGAGACTGCCTCCCGGTATAACCAGTGAGGACCTGGAGGGGCTGAACCTGGAGCAGGAACCGGGCGACCCCAGCTCGGGCGGGGACGAGGCTGGGACGGAGGGAGCGCAGCAGCAGGACGCACCCGATCCCGCGCATACGGCGTCCCTGGCTGGGGCCAGTTTCACCGTAGTCAACGTGATCAGAAACGACTCCAACCAGAAGGTCATCCAAGCGAACCAGAGGGAAGTCATGGGCGATTACCTGGAGATAGAGCTGGCCTGCGAGAACGTCGGCGATGAACTGGTCGATTTCTCCCAGTATTCCTTCCGGCTGGAGAGCCCCGGCATAGAAGCGGATGAATACCGCTCGTACTACGGCGATACCGGCTACCTGGGAGAATATGTATCCGAGCACGTGATATCGGCCGTCCTCCTAGACTATGCCGACCTGACGCCGGTGCTCTACAAGCTCAAAAAGAAGGAGGTCCTGGATGGCGTCTTTCTCTTCTTCGATCTGAATCCGCAGAGCACAGAGGAGAACGTGGGTTTCAGCGCGGATATCGCGGGCGGTGCGGCGTACCTGATCATCTACAAGTTGTGGGGCAGCGATAGCGACGAAGAGGTCCGCATCAGCTTGGCCGGATTCGCGGATTGAGCCGCGGCGGAGGGGACACCATCCATGCGCTCGATAAGAAGAGGCCTCAAGAGTTTCTGGCGCCATCCCCTGAGTAACCTCATCGTGGTGCTGCTGCTCTTCGTCTGCCTGGCGTTTTCCCTGTCCATGCTGGTGGTGAAGCTGGCAGCGGACAGCCAGGTGGAGGACATCAAGAGAACGGTCGGCAACTACGGCGAGGTCAGGGTGAGCTCCGACTACATCATGGGTGTGTTCGAGGGGGAGATGGACAAGGGGGAGCGGCAGCGGCAGCGCGAGGCCCGCATGATGAGCGAGGAAGAGGAGGTCGAGGACCGGGCCAAGTTCCATCTGCCGGAGGAGATCGCCGACGCCTTTTCCCGCCAGGATCACATCCTGACCTACGACAAGATCATGAACGCCGGGATCATCATCCTCAACGCGCAGAACTCCGAGCTGGCTCCCCTGGCGCCGTACGCCACGGACGCCGAGCTGGCCAGGCAGGGGATCGAGGGCCTGACCACGCAGACATTGGGAAACCTGTTCGTGTTCGAGGGCAACACCAACGGCTCCTCAGCATCCGATTTCCTCAACGGGAGCAAGAGGCTCGTGGAGGGCTCCTCTTTCACCTACCAGGATCACCTGGACAAGAACCGGGTGACGCTGGTGGAGAAGAACATGGCCGCTGACAACGAGCTGGAGATCGGGGATAAGGTGGAGGCCGTGATCGTCGGCGGGAACAGGAGCAACAGGACCATGGAGCTCGAGATCGTAGGCATATACGAGACGCTCGAGGCGGAGCGCAACAGCGAGAGCATCCTTGACTACAATCCGGCGGGCAACAGGCTCTTCGCTCCCCTCTCCGTGGTCCAGGAGCTCAACGGCATGCCGGGTTACGTGGAGATGGGCTCCTACTACTTCGACAACGTGGACAGTACCGCCGCCCTGCAGGAGGCTTTCTCGCGGGAAGCGGCGGAGGGGAACAAATACGAGTTCATCACCGACTTCTCCGATTACGAGAAGATCTCTGATCCCCTCGAGAAGGTGGGCAAGACCTCGACCATCGGATTGATAGGCGCCCTGGGGGCTTGCGCCCTGATCATCCTCCTGGCCATGGCCATCATCATCGGCGGCAGGACCAGGGAACTGGGCGTGCTCAAGGCTATCGGGGCCACGGGCCGCCAGGTCATAGTCCAGTATGCCACGGAGGTCATCTGCATCTGCCTGGTTTCCGTGATCCTGGCCACCGGGGCTACCGTCCTCATCAGCCAGGGCATCGGCAACTGGCTGCTCTCCGGGAGCGTACAGAACGAGGTCAAAGAGGAGGGGGAGGAGACGCAGGCCTACACGGGCAACTACCTGTCCGATCGTAAGCTGTACAAGGAAGGCGGGCTGTATACTCCCGCGGCCACAGACGCTGAAACCGTCAACCTGAATGTGATTTACCAGGGAGACCTGCTCCTTTACGGCATCCTCATCCTGATCGGTATAAGCCTGCTGGGGATGGCGGTCCCGGTGATATGGATAACCAGGCTCAGACCGGCGCGGGTCCTGAGCATGGAATAGGAGGTAGCCCACCGGTGCAGGAAACACTCGAGGTCAAGGATTTACACAAGACCTTCAAGGCCAAGGCGGGCGACGTCGCCGCCGTGGACGGGGTGAGCTTCGAGGCCCGCAAGGGCGAGGTGACGGTGATCGTGGGGCCGTCCGGCTCCGGCAAGACCACCCTGCTCTACCTCCTCGGTTCCCTGGAGAGTCCCGACGAAGGGGAGATAAGCACCTTCGGCGAGAACATCGCCACCTCCGGCGCTGACCTCATCCGCTATCGCAGAAGAAGAGTGGGTTTCGTCTTCCAGTTCTTCAACCTGATCTCCGCCCTGACGACGCTGGAGAACGTCATGCTGCCCATGGACCTGCAGGCCGTTCCCGCGTCGCAGCAGCGCAGTACGGCGGTGGAGCTCCTGGCCAGGATGGGGATAGACGCGAGGCTCCAGGGGGCCAAGACCAACAAGATAAGCGGCGGTGAAAAACAGAGGGTGGCCATTGCCAGGGCTATGGCCAACGATCCCGATATCATCCTGGCCGACGAGCCCACGGGCAACCTGGACAGCGCCACCGGGCGCGTGGTGGTGGATATCCTGGTCAGGTTGGCGCGCGAGGACAACAAGTGCGTTGTGATCGTCACCCACGACGAAGGGATCCTGGAGGTGGCCGACCGTTCTTTCCATATGATGGACGGAAAACTGACCCCGTACTGAAAATACCGGCGCCCGGCGTCATCCCCCGTGCTCATCCGACAGATGTATTCACGGCAAACAAGTTGGTGATGATACGGATACAACCGCTGCGGTTACTGGCGGGCTGGCAGGCCTAATATTCAGGCTTGACGCAATACCGCATAAAGTTAGCCAGCGAAGGGGTAGGCGATATCGACTCCATCCTGGCCAAGTGGAACTGATCCTCTGGCCTTAACCTATATCCTCAAAGTGGCGATGCCGGTGACCGGGGACACTTCCAGTTCGACCCCGGGAGAGGCAGCGCTCAGCTGTTGCAGTACGCTCTGGGCCTGATCACCAGAGAGGGGCTTCGGCTTCGCTCCTTCCACCCCCAGCGGGATTATCTCCAGGCCGGTCAGACTGCCGCCGCTGAAAAGGCAGCCGGCGAAGATGGCGCTCTTCCCCCCCTCGCTCTCGGAGGAAAAAACCAGGTTGCCAAGAGAATATATTACGGGAACCCCGTCGACTGCCTCTATCCCCTGCACTACGTGGGGATGACAGCCGACCACCAGGTCGGCGCCGGCCTGCACGCATGCTCGGGCCAGTTCCCTCTGACGCATCGTGATCTCAGTTGACCCCACGTCGCCCCAATGCACGAATACCGCTACGTAGGGCGATTGCCGCGCCGCCTGCCCCACTATCTCAGCGATACGTTCGAGGGAGGCCTGTGAGACGCCCGGGGAATCCTCCCCGGCTGCATAGCCTTCCGGCGCCACGTCGCAGAAAGAGAGCAGGGCGATGCTCGCCCCCTTCTCCGACTCGAGCACCAGCGGCTGTTCCGCCGCGCGGCTGTTGGAGCCTGCCCCGAACGCCCCGAGCTCCTCCGCCCGTAATACATTGAGGGTCTCCTCGAGCCCCGCCGTACCGTAGTCCATGATGTGGTCGTTGGCCAGGCATACCGCATCGATCCCGGCCGCTGCCATGGGCGCCGCGCAAGACGTATCCCCCTTTAGATATATAGATGGTTGGGCGGGATTGGGCTCAGTGCCGTGGCAGAGAGGCCCCTCCAGGTTCACCGCCGTTATATCGTAGTCTTCTAAGAGCGGCGAGACCTCGCTCCAGGGGTAGCCGGGACCCTCGCGCTCGATGGCGTCGGCGACCGCCAGGCCGAAGGTGACGTCGCCTCCGATGCCCAGGCTGAGAGGAGGTGCGCTGGCGCTCGAAATGACCTCGGATGTCGCTTCCGTGGCCTGGACGACCTCGCCCGCCGTCTGTACGGAGGGTGTCTCGTTCTCTTCACCATAGCGTGGGGCGGTGAGCGAAAAGACCAGCAATACCAGGCCGATGACGCCTGTGCATCCGAGCACCAGGAAGACTGCCTGGCGTTTGGCCCGCTGGCGCTTGAGTTTGCTCTGCAGAGTCCTGGTCAATATCCATCCTCCTGCATATAGGCTTTCTGCGCCCGCGAGCGTCCTTCCTGCCCCTGCCCGCCGGAGACGCCGCGCGGCCGTTGCGCCGGTCAGCCATATTCCATGATACAGGAATCCGATGCGGCGTCGCTGACGGTTGCCCGGGCTGCGAGCGAACCACCTGTTCAACAGGGCCGGCAGCCCAGGCCGGGGAGGCGGTTGAAGGAAGGCATCTCAGGCCTGAAAACGTGGGCCGGTGCGATGCGGCGGTTCTCCCCCTTGTTATGGGTTCGCCTCTCCCAGGCCGAGCAGCGAATAGATGACCGGTATCTGCAAGGAGGAGCGGGTTATACGGGCCAGGCGGTCGAGGCGGTCGTCTCTCCATTCCTCCCAATCCCGCGCCGCCGAGACCGGCGGGAGTCCACGGGCGCGGCGCAGGTGGTTTACAAACCCCTCCCGCAGCACGCGGTTCTCGAAGAGGCCGTGCAGGTAGCAGCCGAAGACGGGCAGCCGTGTGTGCGCCGCGCCGTCCTCGACGCACACCTCACCGCCGTCCCGCTCCACGATGAGCAGGGGCGACTTCCCATCTACCTGCGAGTGCCCCATGTGGATCTCGTACCCCGTGAGGACCGGAGAAGACGGGTCCAGCCCCAGGAAGGGCACCTCCGCCATGACGCGTACGTTCACCCGGTGGGTGCTCTTGTCTCCAGCCAGGACGGTGGTGACCGCAAGGAGCCCCAGCCCCTCGACCTCTTTCTCCGTGGACTCCACGCCCTGGGGGTCCTCGATCCTCTCTCCCAGCATCTGGTAACCCCCGCAGATGCCGATGACGGGGATCCCCAGCCGCGCCAGGCGGACGATCTGCGCCGCCATGCCATTGCCCCGCAGGCAATCGAGGTCGGCGGCGGTGCTCTTGGAACCTGGCAGGATCAAGGCGTCGGGCACGCTCAGCTGCGCAGGCTCGGCTACGTAGCGCAGCCTCACTCCCACCTCGTGCGCCAGGGGGTCGAAATCGGTGGCGTTGGAGATATGGGGGAGGTGCACGACGGCGATGTCTACGGCCTGTGCGGCCGCCTCCCTGGCGGCGGCGTCGCGCAGCTCCTCCAAGTTCACCGTGTCCTCCTCCTCGAGCCCCAGGTCGCGGAGGTAGGGGACCACCCCCAGGACCGGTTTGCCTGTCCTTTTCTCGAGGAAGTCCAGACCCCCCTGCAGCAGGTCGGCCGAACCGCGGAACTTGTTTATGATGAAGCCAGCGACCATCTTTTTCTCGCTCCCGTCCAACAATTCGAGGGTGCCCACCAGGGAGGCGAAGACCCCGCCGCGGTCGATGTCCCCCACCAGGATGACCGGGGCGCCGGCGGCTTTGGCCATGCGCATGTTGGCGATGTCCTGGTCCGCGAGGTTTATCTCCGCCGGGCTACCGGCCCCCTCCATGATCACGATGTCGTAGGAAGAACGCAGCCTCTCCAATGCCTCCAGGGCATGGGGCAGGAAGTCCAACTTGAGGCGGTGGTACTCCCCGGCCTCCATGTGCCCCACCGGCCTGCCGTTCAAGATGACCTGGGCCCTCTCGTCCGAGGCGGGTTTGAGGAGGATGGGGTTCATGTCCGTGTGCGGCTCGATGCCCGACGCCTGGGCCTGCAACACCTGGGCCCGCCCCATCTCGCCTCCCTCGGCGGTCACGTAGGAATTGAGGGACATGTTCTGGGACTTGAAAGGCGCCACCCTCCAGCCATCCTGACTGAAAATACGGCAGAGCGCCGCCGCCATCACGCTCTTGCCGGTGTGCGAACCAGTGCCCTGTATCATGAGGCAGCGAGCGGGCGAAGGCGCACCGTTCAACTCGACTCCCTCCCCTCCCCGACCACCGCCGCAACGATCTGCTCCCGGTCGGCCGACTGCACCGCCCCCTCCTCCAGCAGGCGGCGGTAGAGCTCCCGAGCCCGGCCGCCGGTATGGTCGCGTTCCTCGATGGTTCGCGGGGAGAAGAGCAACACTCTTTTCCCCCACTCCAGGGCCTGCAGCGCTGCCTCCAGGTTGATAAGGTTACCCGGCCCTACATGCAGGTCGGTCACCACCACGGCGTCGGCCTCGTGCATGAGTTCCAGGTTGGCGAGGTGGGCCTCCTCGGAGATGTGGGAGAAGGGCGCCTCGGTGGCCATGCGTATCTCCAGCGCGCGACCCACCTCCTCGTCGCCGTCCCCCAGGTTGAGGACGCCCGCCGTGAGGTAGCAGCCGCGCTCGAGGAGGTCGCGCATGAGGGAGGCGCCGCTGGCCCCCCCGCACACCAGGTGGACCCTGGGCCCGGTGAGTTCCGCAACGCCGTCGCCGGTGGGCAGGAAGATGACGTGGGGCCTCTCGGTCACCGCGTGCCGGGTCACGATGGAACCCACTCCGAAGACCTCATGGAGCACGGCGGAGGTGAGCACCTCGGCGGGCGTGCCCCGCGCGAACTCCCTCCCCTTGCGGATGACGATGAGGCGGTCGCAGTACTGCGAAGCCAGGTTGAGGTCGTGCATGACCATGACTACCGCCAAGCCACTGGAGCACATCCCCGCCAGCATCTCCAGCAGCGAGAGCTGGTGGTTGATATCCAGGTGCTGGGTCGGTTCGTCCAGGAGCAGGAGGCCGGTATCCTGGGCCAGCGCCTGGGCTATGATCACCCTCTGGCGTTCGCCCCCCGAGAGCTCGTTCACGGGTCGGTCGGCCAGGTGCCAGACGTTGGCCTTCTCCATGGCCTGGCGTGCCATCTCCAGGTCGCCGGGGCCCGCGCCCTGCAGGCGGCCCAGGTGGGGGTTGCGGCCCATGAGCACCACCTCCAGGGCGGTGAAACCGAAGGAGACGGTCGCGTCCTGGGGCACCATGGCCATCTCCCTGGCCACCTGCCGCGCCGGCAGTGCGTACAGGTCCTCTCCCCCCAGGAGTACGCAGCCTTCCCTGGGCTTGAGCGCCCTGGACAACGCCTTGAGGAAACTGGTCTTGCCCGAGCCGTTGGGTCCCACGATGCCGATGAAATCCCCCGAGTCCACCACCAGGCTCAACCCGTCGACCACGTCTTCACCGTAATAGGCGGCGTGCACGTCCCTGGCTTCCAGGCTTTTCCATTCCATCAGGCCTCACCGCCTACGAACGCTACGCAGGCCAGAGGGTCAAGCTCACCGTGTGGAGGCCTGACCCCCGATATGGAAAACCGCCACGTCGCTGCGCTCCTCACGACAAGTTCCGGGCTGACCCCAGG
>CAYHAT010000140.1:0-8498 GCA_964354675.1 uncultured Actinomycetota bacterium
GGCCTCTACCCCCACCCCCCATGCCATGCAGAAGGAGGCCATGCGCCTGCTGGGACATCCCGTAAAGCCGCACGTGAAAAGCCCCCTGCCCAGGCTCACCTCGGACCAGGCGAAGCTGGTGCGGGAGACCCTGGAAAACGCCGGCCTCATCTAGCGGGTATCATAGATCAATAGATATATGCGAGCGGCGACGGGAGGTTGGTCGAGTGAAAACCTGGGGTCTTTCCATCGGGGAAACGGAGCGCATGGAGCTGGAGCGGATAGTCATGGATAAGGACGGGGAAGCGGCCCTGGTCTTTATCCAGAAGGTCATCTACCCGAAGGTGAAGGAGAGCGAGAAGCCGGGCAGCTGCTTCCATGACACGTCCAAGCCGGTGGAGCAGCTTGAGAGGCCGGTGGATACGCATAAGAAACTGGGCGATACCCGTTGAGATGACCGTGGGCTGAGGCCTGCCTGCCCGCATGGCGTGAAAAAAGCTCGTCCCGACCGTATGCAGCAGTGCTAAGTACCCGGTTCCATAAATACGGTCATGCACCGAGAACGTCGATGCGCCACGCCTGCAAGGCGCGCGACTGAGGCGTACTCTCTGAGTACGTCGCAGGGAGCGGAACGCAGCGGGCGCGGATGCAGCGGCGTTAGAATGCGAGCGTATTTATGGAGCGGGGTACTAAGACTCGACGCGGAGATACTATGGCTCTCAGACGTACGCAATCTATACTCGCCTTCGTGCTAACCCTGCTCCTCTTCTGCCTGGCATTCGCTCTTGGAGGTTGCGGCAAGGAGGCGGAACAAGAAGCGACCGGTGATGCCAGTGAGGCTGCGGGAGCGGAGAGAGCCCGCAGCCACGCGTTCCTGGCCGGAAGGGAGGCGCCGGTCTACGGATATGAGGTCATCGAGACCTACGACCACGATCCCGAAAACTTTACCGAGGGTCTGGTCCTGGACGGTGGTATCCTCTACGAGGGAACCGGTTTGAAGGGCCGGTCCAGGCTGCTCAAGAGCGACCTGGAGAATGGTGAGATCCTGGACGTGCACAACCTTGCACCCGAGTATTTCGGGGAAGGGGTGACCGTCCTGGGAGACGAGGTCTTCCAGCTCACCTACACTACCAACCTGGGTTTCGTCTACGACCAGGAAGGCCTGGAGCCGAAACGCACCTTCACTTACCCGACGGAGGGATGGGGGCTGACCCACGACGGTGAGTCACTGATCATGAGCGACGGCACCGCTACCTTCCACTTCCTCAATCCGGTAAGCGGAGCGGAGACAGGGCGTGTGAACGTCTCCGACAACCTTGGCCCGGTTGCCAACCTCAATGAACTGGAGTATATCGATGGTGAGGTCTATGCCAACGTCTGGCAGACAAACATTATCGCCATCATCGCGCCCCGGAGCGGCGAGGTGGCGGGCTGGATAGACCTGGCGGGATTGAATCCCGACCCCGAGAGACCGGTGAATGACTACGTCCTCAACGGCATCGCTTACGACCGGGAAACGGGGCATCTGCTGGTGACCGGGAAATGCTGGCCTCACCTCTACGAGATCGAGCTCGTCCCTAATCCCCCAGGCTCTTGACCAGCCAGGCCACGTTCTCCGCAAACCTGCGCACTACCTTAATGCCCTCCTCGTCCTCCCACACCTCGCCGGGGTTGCGGCCGAAGACCATGTTCCAGTAATCGGAGCCGGGCACGACCATGTCGTTGATCAAGTAGAACATGAGTAGTTCCTGGATGGTGGCGGTGTGCCCGCCGCGCCTGGCGACGGCCACGGGGCCGCCGACCTTGCGGGAGAGGAAGCCGTCGGTGGACTTGGAGACCATGCCTATGCGCTGCAAAGCCGCCATGAGGTCGCCGCGGGCCGTCCCGAAATAGACCGGCGTGCCGACGATGAAGCCAGCGGCCTCCTTCAACTTGGCGATGATGTCGTTGAGGCCATCCTCCTGTTTGCACTTGCTGATCTTGGCGCATTTCCCGCAGGCCAGGCAGGAATTGATGCTCATCCCGGCCAGGGAGAAGATCTCCGCCTCCACCCCGTTCTCCGCAATGACCCTGGCGCATTCCTCCATCAACTGCATGGTATTCCCGTTCTTGCGGGGGCTGGCGGAGACGAGTAGTACCTTTCCCATCGCTTACCTCCATTCACATATGGGCCGGAATGTCCGTTCAGCCATCATTATCCCCCCAGTAATGCATCATAAGACACGTAGTATTATAAACGAGTGCGGAGGCCGGCGGGGCTATAGCTCCACCGGCTTTCTTCTTTATCTCAAGCGACGACCGGTGCTCGACTTTCAACCCAAGCCCATCACCGAGTTTTCGTGCCTGCTAGACGGTCCCGAGATTTCTTTTGCTTAATTGTCCGCTTTTATTTAAAATATGGAGGATGCCCGCTTAGGGGGTATCCTCTCTGCGCTTAGTGTTGGTTCGCAGAGAGAGGCTGAGAAAGGAGCTGTGAGGTCGCAAGATGAACATCTATGTAGGCAACCTGAGTTATGGATCGACGGAGGAGACCATACGAGGCCTGTTCGAGCCGTATGGCGCGGTCGAAGCGGTAAGCATCATCATGGACCGCAACACCGGGCGTTCCCGCGGTTTCGGCTTTGTGGAAATGCCGAACGACGACGAGGCCAAGGCCGCCATCGCGGAGTTGGATAACAAAGAATTCGAGGGGCGCCAGCTGAGGGTGAACGAAGCCCGCCCGAAGCCGGAGCGCAAGTCGAATTACGAGAGCTGGTAGAGCGACCACGGTTTAGCTGAAGTTTTCAGGGACGCGGCATCCCGCGTCCCGCGTATTCTCGTTTACCCGCACACCCGGACGGGCGTCATGTCATGTCCTGTTGCCAGGTCCCTGGTCCTTCAATGCGATTGGTATATTCTGGCAGATGGCTCTTTATCGCTCATCGCGGCCGACTATGTCATGCCCTCCCTGTACCCCACCGCCCGCATCGAAATACATGGGCCGTTCCACCACGATGGGGCTGCTGGATATTACGCGGATGGAAAGCTGGTATCCCGCGCCGGCATGCTCGTTGACGAAGACGGTCTGGCGGGTCCCCGCCGGCAACTCCAACGTGCGCAGCGGCAGGAGCCCCGCCTCCTGGCTGTAATAGGTGACCAGGACCAGCGCGTCGTCGATGCCGGGGTTCTGCAGGCACAACCAGGTATGGTAACCCTCGCCCGTATATCCCTCGGCGAAAAACCACTCCACCGCGGCACGCTTGGCCCCGATCACGCAGTCGCCACCGGGCCAACTCGCCCCGTAGCCCGTGTAGAGGAAGTACATGGGCCGTTCGGCAAGGAAGAATGCCGTTGATGCGAGGATGATGCTCACGTCTTTCTCCGCCCCGACCTCTCCCGGCACGTAGACCGTGTAGCGCTCTCCCGGCCGCACTACGTAGGACTTGTCCACCGGGTCTCCCTGGTCGGGTCCCATCTGGTAGGTGGCGTTCACCGTGATGATATGGGCGTTGGGGTTCTGGAGGGTCAGCCACTCCTCGAAACCGGCCCGGGTAGTCCCCTCCGCGAAGTAATAGACCTGTGCCAGCTCCGTTACCCCCGACACACAGTGCCCCCCCTGCCAGTGATGCCCCCGCGTCCCGTAGTAGTCGAAGTACATGGGGCGTTCCGCCACTACGGGGGCGGAAGCCTCCAGCTCGAGCGAGTTCTGGAGATCGGCTCCCAGGACGTCATTCACCCTGAAGCTCCTGCGCGAGCGGGCGGGCACGGCCAAGCCGGTCTTCACCTGCTCCCCCTCCTCCTGGGTCTGGAACCGGAAGGTCAGGTCCGCCTGCGTATTGCCCGGATTGAGCACGCAGATCCATTCGTCGAAGCCGGCTCCCGTGTAGCCCTCGGCAAAATACCAGGTGGCCGAGGGAGAAGGCGCGCCCATGGCATCATGCCCGCCCTGCCAGGCGCCGTTATAGGTGAAGTACATGGGGCGCTCTGCGACGATGCTCTGGTCGGACTCGAGCTCGATCGAGACCTCCTTGTCCGCCCCTACGTCGGCGTTGATAAAGACGGTCAGGCGGGACTCGGCGGGAACTTCTACTATCCTGGCCAGGCTGGTACCGTCGGGGAAAAGATAGGTGATCGCCGCCCTGGCCTTCCGAGGCTGCGGATTGCCCAGGCACAGGTATTCCTGGAAACCGCTGCCGGTATAGCCTTCCGCAAAATAGAGCATGTTGGAGGCCTGCGCGTTCCACACCTGGCAACCTTCCTCACATTGTGTGCCTACGACGAGGCCCGCCCCCTCCAGGACCATGGCTACGGCCGCTACGTTCTTGCCGCTGCCGAAACCGCCGTTGCCCTCGCGGCGCCACTCCTGCCCGTCGTATGACCATACCTCGCAACCCGAGACCTCGTTGTAGGTGCCCACGGAAAGGTCGAGGCCGCCCGCGGCCATGCAGGAGGCCGCGAGGTTCGAGGCGGTCCCGAAGCCGCCGCTGCCCACCTTCGTCCAGTTGGCGCCATCGAACGACCATACCTGGCAGCCGCTGCCGCCCGAGGAATCGTAGGTCCCTACGTACAGACCGGAGTTGTAGACGCTCATGGAAGCGGCCCTGCGGTTGTTGATGTCCCCGAAGCCGGGGCCGGTGGGAGTGCCGGCCGCGCCCTGCCCTACCTCCTGGGTCCAGGAGCTACCGTTGTAGGACCACACATGGCATCCGGAGGTATAGTCGTTGTTGAAAGTCCCGACGTAGAGGCTCTGGAAGTAAACGGCCATGGATGCAGCCGCATAGTTGTCCGTATCCCCGAAACCCCCTTCCGCGACGCGTTTCCAGGCGCTGCCGTCGTAGCACCATACCTGGCAGCCGCCGGGATTATAGGTGCCCGCGTAGAGACGGCCACCCATCACGGCCATGCTCGGGACGTCGTTGTTGCCCGTATCCCCGAAGCCGGGGCCGGTGGGAGTGCCGGCCGCGCCCTGCCCCACCTCCTGGGTCCAGGAGATGCCGTTATAGGACCAGATCCGGCAGCCTTCCGCAGGATTGCGTGTCCCCACGTAGAGGCTCGAACCATATACGGCCATGGAGGAGACGTTGTTGGTCTTGCCGTTCCCGAAACCAGGGCCGGTGGGAGTGCCGGCCGCACCCTGCCCCACCTCCTGGGTCCATGAGATGCCGTTATAGGACCACACCTGGCATCCCTGCGCGTTATAGGTGCCGGTATAGAGGCGGCCTCCGTAGAAAGACATGGCGCCGGCGGTGGTATTCCCCGCCTTCCCGAATCCGCCCGCGGCCGCACGCGTCCAATTAAAAGCGGCCGCAGTCCCGGCCGGAAACAGGACGGGAAAGACGAGCGCCGCGGCCAGCACGACCACGCACGCATGAACGACAAGCCTTGAGCGTGCGGCGTACATCCAGTGACCTCCCCGCTTTCCTTTACGTCTCTTTACTACAAAGAAATATTCCAGGTCCCCCCATCAATACCTTCGCATATGTCAGCAAGGACCTCAGTGGGAAGAGATGGCCGGGAACAGGGAAGGCCGGGGTTTTCGAGCCAGGGGGTCAGTTCGTGAGCATCTGGCCAGGTCGCCCTGTCGTTCCGTTCCTTGCGGCAAGCGTGCCGATCATAAGGCTGATCTCATGTGGACGCCTGACCATGTGTGTCGATTGAACGGCTGACCCCGGCTCGGGGTTGTGCCATATAATAGTGGCAAGGCCCATGGCTGGGACCTCGTAGAGGAGAGGCTGAACGGGCCTGTATCAGGGGGCGCATCAGTATGGAGGGGAACCATGCGTAAAGAGGAGCTGGCCGAGATACTGGAAAGGGTGCAGCGGGGCGAGATGCCACTGGACGAGGCCGTCTCGCGTATCGCCATCGAGCCCGTAACCGACCTCGGATTCGCGATGTTGGACCACCACCGCGAACTGCGCAAGGGGCTCCCGGAGGTGGTCTACTGCGAGGGCAAGCACAGGGACATGATCCGTCCCATCGTCGAGGCCTTGCTGGAGAAGAACCAGGGGAACATCCTCCTCACCCGCGCCTCAGAAGAAGTATACGAAGAGGTACGGGCGGCCTGCCCCGAGGCGGAATACCACGCGCAGGCCCGCTTCATCCTCATCCGCAGGGAAGAGAGTGAGTTGGCGGGCAAGGTAGTGGTGGTCACCGCCGGCACGGCGGATATCCCAGTGGCGGAGGAGGCCGCTATCGTCGCCGAGTTGACCGGCAACGCCGTGGAGAAGCTGTACGACGTTGGCGTCTCCGGCATGCACCGTATCCTCTCCCGCACCGACGCCTTTATCGGGGCCAACGTCATCGTCGTGGTGGCAGGCATGGAGGGGGCCCTGCCGAGCATCGTGGGCGGCCTGGTGGACTGCCCGGTGATAGCAGTGCCCACATCCATCGGGTACGGCGCTAACCTGGGAGGGATGGCCGCGCTGTTGAGTATGCTCAACTCCTGCGCCCTGGGGGTGGCGGTGATGAACATCGACAACGGCTTCGGGGCCGGGTATTTCGCCAATCTCATCAACCAGGCTGCCGTCAAGGGTGGCGGTAAATGAGAGCCCCTTTTACAGGAACCGCGCTCATGCTACTGTTCTTCTCGCTGCTGACGCTTGCGCTCGCCGCGATGGCTTGCAGCGGTTGCGGACAGAAGGAACATCAGGACGGAGCCCAATCGGAACGAGAGACCCTCTACCAGGTCTCGACCCTTGGGGCTTTGAAGGCCGGGTTCTATGACGGCGACGTCTCGTACGCCGAGTTGGGCGAACATGGGGACACGGGGATAGGGACCTTCGAGGGCCTGGATGGGGAGATGGTCGCCCTTGATGGCACCTTCTACCAGGTAAAGACGGACGGTAAAGCGTATCCCGTGGACGGTTCGTTTATAACCCCCTTCGCCATGGTCACCTTCTTCGACGCGGACAGCGAGGCGCGGCCCGCTCCGGGTCTGGACTATAAGGAGCTGCAGGCCTTCCTGGACGGCGTGCTTCCATCGCGGAACGTCTTCTACGCTTTCGAGATCGAGGGGGAGTTCGACCACGTGCAGGCCAGGAGCGTCCCCGCGCAGGTGAAGCCCTATCCCCCGTTGAGCTCGGCTATAGCCAACCAGAGCGTCTTCGAGCTGGACAGGGTGGAGGGGACCATGGTGGGGTTCTGGTGCCCGGTATACGTGGGGGAGATCAACGCTCCCGGGTACCACCTGCACTTCATAACCTCCGACCGGCGGGCCGGTGGTCACGTGTTGGATATGCGCCTGGGTGAGGTAACCGTTTATATCGACGAAACACCCGACTTCCTCATGCAGCTCCCCGAGATGGAGGAATTCCTCAAGGCTGACCTGGAACCATAACGGATTTTCCAGCAACGTTTGACAGTCTGCACCTCGGCTGCACTCACCTCGGCTGCACTCGGCACAAGCGGCACAAGCGGCACGAACGGCACAAGCATCGCGTAAGCGACAGCAAAGGTGTGGGGGCCTGGCCCCAATCAAATATCGTAACGCGACGGTGCATCCAGATATTCCGACAACATCCGACAGCCTGCAGCGCGAAAGCACCAGCGCCGTCTTCGGCGCGACGGTGCCAGTCGCCTTCACGTTTCCGAACGTGTAGGCCTGGCACGCATACATCTGCGCAGCCATGTTGGAGGCCTGGCACGCATACAATTCGACAGTGCGCGCTTATTCCTCTCTATTTCTACCACGTATGGTGCGCCTCATGATCGACTGGTTCCCGGGCGGTCTGGCCACCTCCTTGAAGCCGGCTGCCTTAAAAGCCTTGTCCACCCCCATGTATCCTGTATAGCCCTTTAATTCGCCGCCGGCGCAGACGGGATAGCCCTCCACGATGGTCGCCCCGTTCTCGCGTGCGTGATCGACGGCGGCCGCGAGCAGCATGCCCATGAGACCTTTCCGGCGGTAATCCTTGGCCATGTAGAAACAGACCACCGACCATACCGGTTTGTCGTCCACCCTTTTCAATTTACGCGACCTCTCCAAGGCACCGAAGCTCTCCCTGGGACCGACGGAGCACCAGCCAACGGCACGCCCGCCATGGTAGGCGAGGATACCGGGGACCTCGCCCTCGTCGACCAGGGCCTTCATGGCCAGGCGGTTGCCCTCCCCCGTCTGTTTATCGAACTGGGCACGGGTGATCCTCCACCACATGCACCAGCAGCCGCTGTAGGCCCCGTGCTTCCCGAACAGCGCCTCGAAGTCATCCCAGCGCTCCGGGGTAAGGGGCTTGAACTCCAGGTCTTTTTTAGAAAGGCGTCCGCCGGGCATGCTTCACCTCCATCGCGTTCACGAGCTGCTGACGTCAATAGATTATTCCCATGTATCGCAATGCGAAATCATGGCCGTCTACTTATGCTGCTTTGCCGCAATAAGACACACTTCCGGGCATGACCCCAATACCTCAGGCACACGTCCGGGCCTGAACCTATTGCCTGTGGTCCCATGGCCTGCTGTCATTTCTATCTTCCGGGCCTTGTGGCATTATTAATTAAGGTTCTTCTCCGGGAAGTGTGGTTAGGAGTGTGATAATGGTAAGTTA
>CAYHAT010000141.1:0-8480 GCA_964354675.1 uncultured Actinomycetota bacterium
ACCAGACTCGCGCATGATCTTCTTCGTGGGGCGCCTGGTCTACGAGAAGGGTGTTCAGACGGTGATCGAGGCCATGCCCAGGGTCCTTCAGGAATTTCCCGACCTGCGCTTCCTGGTGGCGGGCACCGGGCCGCACTTCAGGGCCCTGCAGGTGATGATCGATGAGCTGGGCCTGGGCGAGAAGATCAAGCTATTGGGTTTCGTGGACGCGGAGAAGCTGGCCATGTTCTACAAGTGCGCCGACATCACCGTGGTGCCCAGCATCTACGAGCCCTTCGGGATGGTGGTGCTCGAGGCCATGGTGGCGGGCTGCCCGGTGATCGTTGCCGATACCGGCGGCCTCAAGGAGATCGTGGTGCACGAGGAAACCGGCCTGTGCTTTAAACCCGGTAACCCCGAATCCCTGGCCGGGGCGATGATCCGTGTGCTGCGTGACGAAGGGCTGGCGCAACGGCTGACCAGCGACGCCCAGAAGTTCATCGGCGAGAAATACAACTGGGGTCGCATCGCCCGCCACACCATGGACGTCTACCAGCGCTCCATAAAGGAGTACGAATACCGTCCGCGCGTCCTCAGCGTCTGCCCTCCCATCCCGCAGCGCGCCGAGGGCAGCTAGCCTTCTCGCATCAGCGAGAAGGCGTATTGCGAGGAGCGAAGCGACGCGGCAATCTCGATCTTGCTGGACGCAGCGGGATATCTTCGGGTCGCGAAGCGAAAAGCCGTATTGCGAGGAGCGAAGCGACGCGGCAATCTCGATTGAGCACTCCGCCACGACAGAAAGTGGGCCGCAAAGCGAAAAGCCATCCTATCCTGTGTACACTCGGACGTGAGTTCATATGGACCGGGAACTGAAAAACAGCTTGGAGCGCATATTCTTCCCCGCGTCGGCCGCTATCGTCGGCGTATCGGAGCGTATGGACAACCCGGGAACCCTTTTCCTGCGTGCCTTCAAGGACATGGGTTTCAGCGGAGACCTCTACCCCATAAACCCCCGTCACGACGAGATACTGGGCCTGCGCTGCTACCCGGACATAAGCTCGGTGCCGGGTGGCCTGGACCTGGTGCTACTCGCCGTCCCCCCCGCGGCCGTGCCGGAACTGGTGCGCGAGTGCGCCGCCTCCGGGGTGGGAGGCTGCATCATCAACACCGCCGGCTTCTCGGAGACGGGGCGTGCGGAGGGCCTGCGCCTGGAGGAGGAGATCGTTGAGGCCCGCCGGGGGAGCGGCCTGAGGCTGGTGGGGCCGAACTGCATGGGTATCTTCTCATCGCGGGGAAAGATAGCTCTCTTCGCCGGCATGTTCCCCACCGAGGGTCGCGCCAGCATGATCTCCCAGAGCGGCTCCCTCTCAAGCATCACCTACGTCACGGCCCTGGAGCGCGGGCTTCTCTTCGATAAGATCGTCTCCAGCGGCAACGAGCTCGACCTCAACTGCGCGGACTACCTCGACTACCTGGCCGAGGACCCCCACACGGACATTATCCTCGCCTACCTGGAGGAGGTGCGCGATGCCCGCCGTTTTCTGGAGACCGCCATCGCACTGCGGGGAAAGAAGCCGGTGATCGTCCTCAAGTCCGGGCTGACCGGCGCGGGAGGGAAGGCCGCCGCCAGCCACACCGCGGCCATGGGCGGCAGCGCCGAGGTGTTCGAGGGGGCGGCGCGCCAGGCGGGGATCATCCTGGTGCGCGATCTCTCGCAGATGCTCGACTGTGCCACCGCCCTATATCACCTGCCGTCGTGCCTGGGGAAGAGGGTGGCCATCGTGAGCGCCCCGGGAGGCCTGGCGGTGAACTGTGCCGACGCCGTGGAATGGTACGGCCTGGAACTCGCATCCCTCACCGGGGAGACCCGTGCGGAGATGGCCGGGTTCCTCCCCGCTGAGGGCACTTCCTTCTTTAATCCCGTGGACCTCGGCTTCGGCGCGGTGATCCCGGGGAACTACCTCAAGACCTTGAAGATACTGGACAAGGACCCCACGGTGGACATACTGATGACCGTGGGCTCGGCCCCCGCCTCCCGCGATGGCGATATCGGCCTCATCGGTGCCATCACCGAGGAGATGCTGGAAGCCCGTTCCGCCATCTCCAAGCCCCTGGTGTCGGTGCTCTTCCCCAGCGCCTTCACCGCTCCATACATGGCCAAGCTGCACGCCGCTGGCATCCCCGCCTACCTCACACCCACCGCAGCATGTTTGGCCCTCCATGCCTACCAGGAGTTCCACCTTCGTTCCATAGCATGCTGATACAGCGATCCGCCCCGGGATCCATCTTGGAACCTGCCTTGAAATCTCATATGCCTGGACGACACGACCGCGGGTCTAATCCGCCATCTGGTCGCCGGTGAACGGGTGATCGCTGCAAGCGTGGAGGTCAGGTATTGACGAGCCGTGTCCCGGTCAGTGCGGGGCTCGCACGGCCAGGCTCTCCCCCGCTTCGACCCGCTTCCCCCTCGGCAAGATGAACGAGGCAGCAAAGGCGAGGAGGGTGAAGAAGGCGGCGAAGGTCAGGGCGACCCGGTTAGCCTTGGTCACGGCCGCATGGCTGATGCCTATGATCTCGTCGCCGATCTCCTTGGGGATCCCCGCGGGCAACTCGGCACCTCCGCCGAACTCCACGTTGGATACCTGCTCCTTGACCGCGTCTTCCACACCGACCTTGTATGGCTCCGGGATGACCGGGCTGGCCTTGATCCCGCTGGTAAGGCTGGCCGCGATGGAGGTGACGATCACCGCGCCAATGATCGCCGTGCCCAGGGTGGAGCCGAGCTGGCGGAAGGTGTTGCTCACGCCCGCGGCCTCTCCCGCCTGCTCCACCGAGACGGCCGAGAGGGTCAGGTTGCCGATCTGGCCCATCTGCATGCCGAAGCCGATCCCCACCAGGATCAGGCCCGGGATGAAGTCGGCGGTGGTGGCATCGACATCGAAGGCGAAGACCTGATAGATATAGCCGCAGATGATGACGAGCAGCCCGATCTGTACCGGCACCTTGGGTCCGAAGCGGTTGCCCAGCACGCCGGCGATGGGAGCGGTGATCAGAGCGGCCACCGATAAGGGCAGCAGGGCCAGGCCGGTATGGAAGGCGTCGTAGCCCCGCACCGCCTGCAGGAAGACGGGCAGGGAGAAGATAAGGCCCGCCTGCCCCAGGGCGGAAATGCCCACGATGCTCGCTCCCGTGACGAACTGCCGGTTGCGGAAGAGGCGCATGGAAACCAGTGGTGTATGGTACCCCTTCTCCACCCGCCGCTCCCACAGGATGAATCCCGTCAGGATGATCACTCCCAGGATGATGGCGTAGAGGCTCACCGAGATGGTCCCGAAGGTCACCCAGCCGAAGAGGGAGAAGGGCTCCTTGGCTTTGATCCAGCCGTAGGTGGATGACTCTATGATCCCGAAGACCAGGAAGAAGAGACCGGACGAAGAGAGCAAGACGCCTACCCAGTCCAGCTCGGGTTTCTCCTCCCGGTCCCGTGATTCCTTGATCAGGACGGAGCCCGCCAGCAGTATGACGGCCACGAAGACGTTGATGCGGAAAGCCCATCGCCAGCTGTAATTCGAGGTGATGTAGCCGCCCAGAAGAGGGCCTATGGCGGTAGAGGCGGCGGCGATGCCGCCCCACATCCCGAAGGCGATAGCCCGGTCGCGTCCCCGGTAGCTGGAGACCAGCAGGGACATGGTGGCCGGCAACATTAATGCCGCCCCGATGCCTTCTATGATGGATTCACCCACGATCATGATAGGCACGTTGGGGCTGATAGAACAGATGTACGATCCTACCGCGAAGATAAAGGCGCCCAGCATGAACATCTTCTTGCGCCCGTAGAGGTCGCCCAACCTGCCCCCGGTGATCATCAACGACGCTATGGTCAGGGAATAGGCGGTGATGACCCATTGGATCTGCTGGATGGTGGTGTCGAGGTCCTGGATGATAGTGGCAAGGGATACGTTCAAGAGGGTCATGTCGATGAGGATGATGGACAGGGAGAGGGAGAGCACCAGGAGCGGCACCCACTTGCGCAAGAAGCCCGGTCCAGCGATGGCGGGCGGTGGCGTCTGGCGCGAGAGTTCGGCACCTCCGGCCTCAGCCGAACCGGTTTGCCCGGGCCGAGTCCCCTCCCTCTCCGCTCCCTCAGGCTCCGCCTTCTCCGTTATCCCGTCCGGTCCCGTACCTTGAGCTGCTTGCTTTTTCCCGCTCTTCGCTTTTCTTCTGTCGCCACCTTGCTCCATGAGCTGGCTTAGATCCTTCCTTCCCCCACTACTGGTACGGGAAGCCCACAGGGATCCCTCCATAACACTCAAGGATGGATTATAGCGTCAAAGCCCGTTTCCACAAAATATCGATCTCAAGTATCTTAGTTCTTCTCCGAAAGGCGTGGGTAGGGATGGGCTCCAGGCTTACCGAGAATAATGTGCGAGGCCTTCAGCCAAGCCGGGGGTCAGCCTGACTCATAGCGACAGAGCTACGCCATGATCCCGATACCCATGCCAGCAACGTGAGAGGGAAATCGTCCGCTATGAGATCGTTCGTGACCTGGCGGTCAGCTACATTTTTGCAGGAAGAGCCTTTGTTGTTACCGCCTCGCGGAGTTGGCGGGCGGCCTCTTCAGGGGAAAGGATGTTGATATACATCCCGGTGGCGAGCTCGAAGCCGGCGCTGATGATGATGCGGGGGACCATCTCCACGTGCCAGTGATAGTAGGCGTGATCCTTGCCGTCGCAGGGGGCGCTGTGTATCCATAGGTTATAGGGTGGGTTGTTGAGTTGAGTGGACAGGGCCTTGAGGGTGCGAGTGAGGACATCCGCCATGCCTACTATATCGTTTTCGTCGCTGGTGGCGAAGTCCGGCTTGTGGCGGCGGGGGGCGAAGCGGACCTCGAAGGGGGCGCAGGACGCGTACGGGACGAAAGCCGTCCAAGCCTCGTTTTCCAGCACGACCCTGCCGTCCTCGCTCGCCTCCAGCACCGCCGCGCATAGCGGGCACCCCTTCCCATCATGCCTGCGGGCCTCGCGCAGCTCGTCGGCGACAGCTCGCGTCACCACGGGCAGGACGAAGACCTGGGTGTGGGGATGATCGAGAGAAGCACCGGCCCCCTTCTTGTGGTTGATTATGATCTGCACCTGCTTTAACCTGGGCTGCGATGCAAAATGCCGGTAGCGCCCGAGATATGCATGCATCAACCCCACGGCCTCCTCCTGGCCCATATCGCCCAGTGAACGGTCGTGGCCCGGCGAGTTGATGATCACCTCATGGTCGCCGTATGCGGGGCGGCCGACCCTGGTGCCGCGCCTCCAGCCCCGCGTGCCGGCTTCCGGCATCAGGGCCGGGTAGAGGTTGGGGACGACCCTGATCTTCCAGCCCGGTGAATCGGGCGGGCCCCCTTCCCTTCCCTCGGCCCAGATCTCCGGCGGGGTGAGCGACTCGTTGCCTGGGCAGAAGGGGCAAAGGGGTTCCACGGCGGCCTTGCCGGGGACAGCGCCGGGCCGGCGCGAACGCCCCACCGCCAGGATGGACCAGGCCCCGGTGACCGGGTCGCGTCTTATCTCTGGAAGCGCAGGCCAGGAATGGGCGCCGTTATCGGTCATAGAATCCCCGTTCCTTCGATGTTACATGGGTGCGCCGTTTATCCCGCTACCCTTTGCGAACGCTCATGCGGGAGAGCATGCCCCCCCTGGCGGATCGCTTTTCCCCCCGCTCTCCTCTACCCCGGTGGCAAGCGGCCGGGGCCTCCAACCCAGCACCTTGGCCGGGATGCCGCCCACCACCGCGTAGGGTGGCACGTCGCGGTTGACCAGGCTCATGGCCCCGATCACCGAGCCTCTGCCCACGGTCACGCCGCGCAGGATGGAGGCCTTCTCCCCCACCCAGATGTCGCCCTCGAGGCGAATAGGCTTCTTGGTTATGCCCTGGGAACGGATGGCGATAACCGGGTCCCAATAATTGTGATCGAAGTCCACGATATAGACGGAGTCGGCGAAGAGGCATTCCGGCCCGATAAACACCCCCGCATAGCAGTTGACGGTGTTGTCCGTGCCGAAGATGGTGTTGTCCCCCACGTACAGCTCGCCCTCGTGGCAGCGCAGGGCGTTGTTCGTCCCGATCCACACCCAGCGGCCGATGCGGATGGTGGCGCCTTTCTTCACCACCACCTGGTAGCGGCGGGGAAGGAAGATGAACCCCTCCGTCTTCACGCGTGGGTGCAGCACCTTGAAGCGGAGAAAGCGGTAGAGCCAGCGCCAGTAGCGGGGTCTGTACATGCGCTTTTCGCGCACGAAGCGGTAGGTGCGCACCAGCCATGTCCAGCCTCGGGGACGCTCACTGAGGCCGCCTTCCAGCCCGGCCCCTTTCTCCACTTCTCGCAGGGCCTCGACCATGCCGTCTTTCATAGTCACTTTTCCAGGTAGACGATGAGGTTGTAGAACCAGCCGCGGGGCAGGTAGGGATAGAGCTTCTGGTCCCATCTCCGCACCCGCTTATAGGTGTTGTAGGCGCCCCAGCGCCAGCGGTCGGTTATGTTGTCCTCGCTCACGCTCCCCTCCACGGTGCGGATCATCCACCCGATGAAGCTGGAGATGAGCTCCTCGGACTCGAAGCGCACCTTGGAGAAGCCGGCCTCACGGGCCATGTCGCACAGTTCCCGTGGCCGGAAGTTGTGGATGTCCACCATGAACTCCAGCTCCTGGAGCTCGTGGTCCTCGGGGGAACCGGAGGCGTCGTAGCGGCGCAGCACTATCTTTTTCTTCCCCAACCTGCCTCCGAGGCGAGCGTACCATTTAACCGTGAAGGAAGCTGCCGCTTTGGCTACCCTGGCCAACCGGTGCCCCATCACCGTGGGCTCTCCCGCGACCACGCATCTGCCGCCCCGCTTGAGCACGCGCTGTATCTCGCGGAAAGAGGTATCCAGGTCGGGCAGGTGGTGCAGGACTGCGTGGCCGATGACCAGGTCGAACGATCCGTCTTCGTACGGCAGCCGCTCCGCGTCCGCCTGTTGGAGGTGGACAGTCACTCCCAGGTTGTCCGCGTTGTCCTGGCAGACATCCAGCATGCCTTGGGAGATGTCGCAGCCCCAGGCCTCGTCCAGCACTCCGGCCAGCCCCAGGTTGAGCATGGCGTAGCCGGTGCCGCAGCCTATCTCCATGATGCGCACGTCGCGGGGAAAGGGCCCGCCAAACCCGAGCTCGAACTTGGAGAGCACGAACTCCGCCATGTCGTCGTCGAAGCGTATGGCCCACTTCTTATCGTATTCACGGCTGGTCTCGTCGTGAAATACCAGGTTTGCTTCCTTGATATCCATAGCAATGATTATATGCATAGGTCCTGTGCGAGGAAAGGCCACAGCGGCAATAACCCGTCCATCGCCGCCATCATGACCAGCCCGCCTTCCCGAACTCGCCGCGAAGAAAACCACGACTACGCAAGCATTGCGTCATGTACAAGACCTGGAGCCGCGCTTTACTTTAATATAGATAGGAAAGAAACAGGTCGCTGAACGGAGAGAGGCCGTTTATGGCGAAGGACACGCTTAGAGAAGGAACTTCGCCTGGAAGCGCGAGGCGGCGCGACCGCAGGCGGGTCATGTTGGGACGCTGGTGGGCTCCGGGAGATGTCGCCATCGTCCTGGCGGTGGTCGCCTTGAGCGTGATCCTCATCGCGCAGGGCGTAGCCGGAGCCGGCGCCGGTTCCAGCCCGGAGGCGCGGGTCTCAGTCAACGGCAAGGAGGTCCTGGTGCGTCCCCTGAGCGAGGACGCCGAGGAGCTGATCGTAACCGGCTATGGTGGCGAGAGCTACTTGGAGATCAGCGGTGGCATGGTGCGCATGATAGACTCCGCCTGCCCCGACAAACTGTGCGTGAAGACCGGGTGGATTTCCCGCCCCGGTGAGAGCATAGTGTGTCTCCCAAACCGGGTAGTGATCGAGATAAGGAGCGGCGAGGGGGGGCCGGATGTGGTCAACCAGTGAGCGCAACCGGAGGCCGCTGTACCCGCCCTCGGACCGTCGTGCCTCCCTCGTGAGCCAGATGGGGTTGTTGGTGGCCCTGGGCCTGGTCCTGCAGATCATCGAGGGGACTATCCCACCCATCCTCCCCTTGCCCGGAGCCAAGCTGGGCCTGGCCAACCTGGCCACGGTGATAGCCCTGGTCACCATGGGGCCGTGGGAGGCCCTGGTGGTGAACGTGCTGCGCTGCCTTCTGGGGGGACTGCTGCGCGGCAGCTTCATCGGCCTGACCCTCAGCCTCACGGCGGGGACCGCAGCAACCCTGGTCATGGCCGCCCTCTACCGCCTCGGGCCCCGTACCCTCAGCATCACCGGGGTGAGCATCGCGGGGGCGGTGACCCACAACGCCGTTCAGCTCGCGGTGGCCATATGGCTGGTTGGTTTCCCGGGACTCAAGTATTACCTGCCCTACCTGCTCCTCATCGCACTGCCCACGGGGTTCTTCATAGGCCTGACCGCACGCAGGCTGGCCTTGTCACTCAGCCGTGACTTCC
>CAYHAT010000142.1:0-8364 GCA_964354675.1 uncultured Actinomycetota bacterium
GTGATCGCCGTGTAAGCCGAGGCGTATTCCTTAGGGCGGGCGAAGGTCGTCCCGAAGAGGTCGCCCAGGGGCGTCTGCACCGAGGGCTCTCCCTCGTTGTCGAACCACGCCCGCAAGGCCACGTTCCTGAGGACGCCGGGATTTATTTTCCGGGGCACCGTGACCCAGATCCTGGTGATCAGGCCCGGGCCGTCCAGGTCCACCATGGTGAACGGCTCGCCCGGTTTCAAGTCGAGGCACTTCTCCTGGAATCTCCCTGCCACCCCGGGCCGGACCTTGCCGCGCCGCCCATAACTGGAGGTCTGGTAGGTGACTCCGTCCCAGGGGTCGATGCCCAGCAGGTCGCGGCTTATATTGACGAACATCTCGACCCCGCGATCTACAGGCCGTTTATCTGCAGCACCAGTTCGTAGGACTGGGGGTAGTATCCGGACTGGGTCGAAATGGCCGGCCCCAACTCCTGGTACTGGTCGGTCCCGGCCGTGAAGGCGGGCCATTGCGGTAACCCCTGCCGGTTGGGATCGCCCGCGGTCGCGAAGTTGGTCCAATAGGTCATCATGGCCTGGGAGAGGGCGATATCCTCCGGCGTGGGCGTCACCTGCGGTACCTGGTCAGCGTTTCCGAAGACGTAGGTGATCTCGATGCCATGGAACGCTCCCAGCTGCTGCAGTCTCGCATCGCTCGACGTCTTGGTGAACTTGTAGAGATAGACCGGCGCGCCGATGTCGGACGTGGAGACGGCCGCGAACTTGCTGCCCGCCGCGAAGCCCATCTCGGTCAGCAGCCGGCTGAAGGCCGGCTTGACCTGCTCGGGGGTCTGGGCCGGGAAGAGCGCAGATACCTCGTCGGCGTATTCGCCGTAGACGTATTTGAGCGTGAACTCGTACTGCTGCTGCGTCATATCCGGCGCGAAGTAAGCGCCCTCGTCGGCGTTGGTGCCGATGAGCAGGGGGACGTCCTGCTGTTCGCCGGCGGCGAAAATGGCGGATGGCTCGTCCGGAAGCGCCCAGCCGTCCACCACCGGCCCCAGGTCCATCATGCCCAGCGCGCTGGTCTGCTGCAAGGCAGCCTCCAGCAACTCCTCCGGCGTTGCCTCGCGCATGGCGGCGAGGACGTCATCGGCATCTTCGACGCCCAAGTCACTGGCGATCTTCTCGCCGACCTTCTCCGCGTCCTTAAGGGTGTTCCCGTCGTCACCGGAGGGCATCCCGAAATCCATGAAGCCGCCGCTCTCGACGATGGCGCGGTCGAAGAGGCCGTCCGCAAGGGGGCTGGCCATGAGGTTACAGACGCTCGCCCCCCCGGCCGACTCGCCGAAGATGGTGACGTTATCCGGGTCGCCCCCGAAGGCGGTGATATTATCCTGCACCCACTCGAGGGCCGCGATCTGGTCCAGCATGCCGTAGTTGCCGGAGACCCCGTTGGGGGATTCCGCAGACAGCAGGGGATGGGCCATGAACCCGAACGGACCGACGCGGTAATTGAAGCTCACCAGCACGACGCCGTTCTCCGCCAGGTGCCGCCCGTTGTATATGGGTATATTGGACGCGCCTGTCGAGAAGCCACCGCCATAGATCCAGACCATAACCGGCATACTCTCGTCCGGGCTCTGCGCCGCTGTCCACACGTTCAAGTACAAGCAGTCCTCACTGGTCTCGCCCACGTCCATGATGCCGCTCAAGACGGGATACGGCCACGCCGGTTGCGGGCAGGCAGGGCTGAAATCGTCGCAGGCCAGCACCTCCTCCCAGGACGCCACCGACTGCGGCTCCTTCCAGCGCAGGTCGCCCACGGGCGGGGCGGCGTATGGAATGCCCAGGTAGGTCCAGACATCGCCCTCGAGCTCGCCGCTTATAGGCCCGCTTGCAAGCTGTGGGACCTCCATGGTGGAAGCGGGCCTGGCGGGCTCTTTTTCGTCGCATCCCAAGACCAACGCGGCCGTGGAGACCGCCATGCAGACAACGATGATGAAGACGAGCGTTCTCTTGATCATCTCAACACCCCCTGGTTAGCAGCAATGCCGACAACACTACAATAATAACACCCCGGGAAACCAAGCCGGGGGTCAGCCCTCCATTTTCCACATCGGGGGTCAGGCCTCCACATAAAGTATGGATGAGTTCACAACAGTCTCTGGAGAGTATGTGGAAAGCCGCCACGTCGCTGCGCTTCTCACGATAAGTTCCGGGCTGACCCCCTGGCCTACAGGCCGTTTAGCTGCAGCACCAGGTCGTAGGCTTGCTGGAAGAGGTCAGCCTTGGTGGTTATCGTCTCTCCCAGTTCCTGGTATGCGGCCGTACCCGCCGTGTAAGCGGGCCATGCCACGGGCGCTTCCCCGCCGTTGGGGTCACCGGCCTTGGCGAAGCCGGTCCAATACTCCATCATCGCTTCCGAGAGGGTGTAGTCCACATCGGAAAGCCCCTGCAGCTCCACCTTATCCAGGTTCCCGAAGACATAGACTATCTCCAGGCCGTGGAAAGACCCCAGGCCCTGCGTGCGCGGGTCCTGCGTGGTCTGTGTGAACAGATATAAATAGGCGGGCTTACCCACCTTCCCCATGCTCTCCGCGGTGAAGCGCGCCGAAGCCCCGAATCCCATCTGGGTTATGAGCCTGTCCATAGCGGGCTTGGCCTCTGCCTCCGTCTGGGCGGGGTAGAGGGCCTCGACCTCGTCGGCATATTCGCCGTAGAGGTAGTTGCCCATGAGCTGGTACTGGTTGAGGGTGACGTCCGGCAGGAAGATGGTGCCCTCGTTGGCGTTGATGCCGGTGAGCAGGGGGACGGCCTGCTGCCGGCCCGCGGCGAACGCCTCGGAAGGGCTCTCCGGGAGCAAGTAGCCGTCGATGTTCGGGCTGAGGTTGATGGGGCTGAAGAACTGGTTGTCTCCAGAGGAAGCCATCATGAGCTCGTCCGGGGTCGCATCGCGCAGGGCGGCCAGCTCGTCCTCCTGTTTGTCGCACCCGAGCTTCTCCGATATCTCCTCGCCCGTCTTCTCCGCCTCCTCCAGGGTGGGGACCTCGTTGATGGGCAGACCCAGGTCCAGCATGGGCCCGCTCTCCACGATGGCGCGGTCGAAGAGAGCCTCGGCCAGGGGGCTAGTCATGAGGTCCAGGATGCTCATCCCGCCGGCCGATTCACCGAAGACGGTGACGTTGTCCGGGTCGCCCCCGAGGGCGTCTATATTCTCCTGCACCCACGCGAGCGCCGCGACCTGGTCGAACAGGCCGTAGTTTCCGGAGACCCCGTTGGGCGATTCCTCCGAGAGCAGGGGATGGGCCATGAGTCCCAGCGCGCCCAGGCGGTAGTTGATGGTCACCACGACCACATCTTTGTCCGCCAGGTTGTGCCCGTCATATATCTCCAGTGATCCCGCGCCGCTACGGAAGGCCCCGCCATGTATCCAGACCATCACCGGCAGCTCCTCGTCCGGGCTCTCCGCCGGGGTCCAGACGTTGAGATAGAGGCAGTCCTCGTCGGTGTAGCCCACGTCCATCGTCCCGGTCCAGTCGTCTTTTTGCTGCGGGCAGGCCGGCCCGTAATCGTCGCAGGCGAGCACCTCCTCCCAGGGCTCCACCGGCTGCGGCTCCTTCCAGCGCAGCTCTCCTGTGGGTGGCGCCGCGTAAGGGATGCCCAGGTAGGTCCAGACACCGTCCACGAATGCACCGCTTATGGGCCCGCTTTCGAGTTGAGGTACCTCCATGGTGGACTCGGTCGTGGTGGTCTTGCTGCCGCAACCGGCGCCCAGCATGACCGCCGTGGCCAGCATGCATAAGATGACCAGGAATACGAGGAGCCTTTGTTTCATCATTATGACCTCCCTGCCATTGCCGGAGCCAAGCTACTTAACTCCACTTTATAATAACTCAAAAACGGGTACCCCTGAATGCAGGGCCAGATCCTGAATATTCGTTTCTTACCATATAATGGTACTGTACGCCATCATCGCGAGCCACTGCCTTGCTTAAGGATCACCGCGAGAAGCGACGTGACGAGGCATCTTGCTCGCCCGCTGCGGCACATGTCCGGGCCTGAACCCCTGGCCTGTTTGTGCTATAATCCCATCGACCGGTATGTCAGGCGACTTACGAGGTCGGCACCCAGCCGGAGGGACGGCTGGGTTTTTCTTTTGTCTGTAAAGAGGTGATGATGTGGCCGGCGGCAAGATATTGATGATCGACAACTACGATTCCTTCACCTACAACCTGGTGCAGTCCCTGGGCAGGCTGGGGGCGGACCTGGTGGTCTTCCGCAACGACCACACGCGCCTGGAGGAAGTGGAAGACCTGGATCCGGCGGGCATCGTCATCTCGCCCGGACCCAAGGCCCCCCGCGATGCCGGCCGGTCCAAGGACATCATCGCTGAGTTCGGCCCCCGCGTCCCCGTCCTGGGTGTGTGCCTGGGGCACCAATGCATCGGCGAGGTCTACGGCGGCAAGGTGGACCGCGCGCCTTACGTCATGCACGGCAAGACCTCGCAGGTGCACCACGACGGTCGCGGCGTCTTCGCGGGCTTGCCCAGCCCCATGGAGGCGGCCCGCTACCATTCCCTGGCCATCCGCGCTGAGGGGTTCCCGTCCTGCCTGGAGGTGAGCGCTCGCACCGACGACGGGCTGATTATGGGCGTCCGCCACCGTGAATACCCGCTGGAGGGCATCCAGTTCCACCCGGAGTCCTTCATGACCCCGCAGGGATTGCGCCTGCTCGAGAATTTCCTGGAGGTGTGCCGATGACGATATTGAGGCAGCAAGAAGGGTTGGGTTTGCGCCTGGATGCGGTCGAGCTCGCGGACGCTCCGGCCATGGAAGAGATATTCCATAGGTTGGCACAGGCGCCGTACGCGTGCTTCCTGGACTCCAGCCTGGTCATGGAACGACTGGGAAAATATTCCTTCATCGGCTTCGACCCCCACCTGGTGCTGACCACGCGCGGCCTGCGCTGCAGCTGGTGGAGTAGGGGAGGTAGGGTGACCTACACCGAGGAGAACCCGTTCTCCGCCCTGCGCTCGGCCCTGGAGCAATACCGGCTGGAGGAGGATACGCAAGACCTGCCGCCGTTTCTCGGCGGAGGGATGGGCTACCTGGCCTACGAACTGGGGCGCTACGTCGAGAGGCTGCCGGACACCGCCGTGGACGACCTGGGACTGCCCGAGCTCTGTTTCGCCTTCTACGACCGCGTCCTCGCCCACGACCACCGCAGCGGGAAGACCTGGCTGGCGGCCGTCCATCCCGATGACCCCGGGAAGGTGCTGGCGGAAGCGCGCCGGCGGCTCGAGGCGGAACCTCCCGAGTACGCCGCGCCGGGGAAAGCCGAGGAGGCGCGTTTCGTCTCCAACTTCACCCGCGACGAGTACATGGAGGCGGTGCGCAAGGTGAAGGAGTACATCTTCGCCGGTGATATCTACCAGGCCAACCTGTCTCAACGCTTCCAGGCGCCCCTGCGGGAGCACCCCTGGACGCTATACCGCAGGCTACGCCGCCTCAACGCCGCCCCCTTCGCCGCCTACTTCAACGCCACCGTCGGCCAGGTCTGTTCGTCGTCCCCGGAACGCTTTCTCATGGGGGATGGGAGCCGGGTGGAGACCCGCCCCATCAAGGGCACGCGGCGCCGCTCGGATGATCCCAGCCAGGACCGTCGCCTCGTGGAGGAGCTGCTGGCCAGCGCCAAGGACCGCGCCGAGCTCTCGATGATCGTGGACCTGGAGCGCAACGACCTGGGGAGGGTGTGCGAGTACGGCAGCGTGGAGTTGGAGGAGCACGCGGCCATCGAGCATTACGCCACCGTGCACCACCTGGTCTCCACCGTGGTGGGACAGCTCCACCCGGGCCGCGACGTGGTGGACCTGCTCAAAGGCAGCTTCCCGGGCGGCTCCATAACCGGCGCTCCCAAGATCCGCTCCATGGAGATAATCGACGAGCTGGAGCCCACGGCGCGCAGCGTGTACACGGGCAGCATCGGTTACCTGGGATATAATGGAAATTACGATCTGAACATCGCCATCCGCACCATCATCGTCAAGGGCGACGCCGCCTACTTCCAGGTGGGCGGAGGCATCGTGGCCGATTCCGTCCCCGAGGACGAGTACCAGGAGACCCTGGACAAAGGCAAGGCCATCTTCGCCGCCCTATCCTGAAGGGGTCAGCCCTTAACATTCGTCAAAACGTTAGCAATGCTAATAAAGTTGGTTCTTCTCCGAGAAGTGTGGGTAGGGGGAGAAGATAACTGGGGCAACACTTTGGGGTCAGACCTCAAAAATTGCTTCTCATGTTTGCGACGATTAACATGGATGCGGCGGTTAGAGAGGCAGATTTTTGAGGTCTGACCCCAAAGTGTTGCCCAAAGGTTACTATCATTATCACCCACACTTCTGGGAGAAGAACCATAAATTCTAACCGCCGTAAAGCGTGTTTCGTTGCAGAGATCACCTGGCGGAAAGATCACTTGTCTTTTGTATACGTTCCTATGATATGGGATGGACTTGATAGTCAGTGAAGCTGATCGAGTGACGAATGTTAAGGGCTGACCCCATCATAGGTGGAGCTCTTTCCTTACCAGGGCGCGGTAGGCGTCGGAGAGGCGCACGGTGATGGGGCCGGGACACTTGAACCCGATGGTGGTCCCCTCCACTTCGGCGACTGGCACGATCTCGCCGGTGCTCACACTGCAGAAGGCTTCGTCCGCCGCCAGCAGGTCATCCAGTACCAGGAAACCCGTTTCGTAGGCCACCCCGTATTCCTCGCAGAGCTCCAGGACCGCCTCGCGGGTTACCCCGGGCAGCAGCCCGCACTCCACGCCTGGAGTGGCCACCTTACCCCGCTGCGCCAGGAAGAGGTTGGAGGAGGTCCCCTCCGCCAGGTATCCGCTGGAGTTGAGCATCAACGCGTCGTCGGCTCCCCGGTCTTTCGCCTCCTGCTTCGCCATGAGGTTAGCGAGGTAGTTGTTGCTCTTGATGCGCGAGAGGGGCGAACCCTCGTTGGTGCGGATGCGGGACACCACCACCCTCATGCCGCGCTCGTACCACTCCCGCGGATACCCCTCGAAGGGCTTGACCACCACGTAGACGTTGGGGGCATGAGATCTCTGGAGGGTCCTGTCGCCGTCGAACAAGCCCCCGGTGAGCGTGATGCGCACGTAGGCGTCGCCGCTCACCACGTTGAGCCGGTATAGTTCCGCAACGGCGTCCCCGATCTCCGCGTCCGCAGGGACGCCCGCTATCCTCAACTCCCGGCAACCCGCCCTCAATCGCTCCAGGTGCCGGTCCAGGCGGAAGGGTTTGCCGTTGTAGGCACGGACGGTCTCGAAGATGCCATCGCCGAAGAGCACACCCCGGTCGCTAATGGGGATCAGGGCTGCATCCTCGTCGATTATGCCGCCGTTGAAATAAACCTTCATCGTGGTATGTGCGTACCCCCTTATCATGGAGATTATATCATCCCTGCGACGAGGCCCAGGGCGCAAAGGTCCTCGCGTAAGAGCGGCTAAGAGTGAAGGCATCTCTTACATGCGGCGGACTAGGGCATCAAATATATAAGCGCCGCGGTCGATGTCACTTAGGGGTATGGCATAATAGGAGCACCATGGTCTCAAGAGAGGAAGGGGGAGCGAATATGGACACCACCGGCCGCATGGCTATGAGGAAGATCGGCGATTACCCCGGGGTCTCCCGGGCTTACCTCGACCTGGTGAGGTCCTACTCCAGTCCGACGCTTCTGGGACCCCCGGTCTGTGATGAACTGGTGGCCCTGGTGGAGCACATGTTCACCGCGGAGGAGGCTGAGATCGCGCGTCATATCAAACCCTGGAGGCCCAAGACCGCCGGCTCCATCGCGGCCGCGGAGGGCAGGCCGCCTTCCGAGGTGAAGGAGATACTCCGCCGCCTGGCCCACGAGAAATACGTCCTCGCCTCCTTCGGCGAGGGGGACAAGGAGCGCTTCGCCATACTGCCCATCCTCCCGGGGACCTTCGAGCACGTGCTGGTGCGCGAGTCCACGGAAAGCGTCACCCCCTGGCACCGCCGCTTCGCCGAACTCTTCGAAGCCCTTTTCCTCACGCAGTTCACCACCGCCTACAGCTACAAACCAGTGAATGCCGTGCGCTACCTGCCGGTGGGAGAGGCGGTACAAGCCCTGCCCATGGCCCTGCCCTCGGACCGCCTCGAGGTCATCATGGAGCGCTACGACGATTTCTGCATCGCCGTGTGCCAGTGCAGGCTCACCAAGCAGCTCCTGGACCAGGGATGCGGCAGGATGCTGGAGACCTGTACGGTGATGGGCGATTTCGCTCCCTACCTGGTGAAACAGGGTCGGGCACGCCAGGCGAGCAGGAAGGACGTCCTGGAGGTCAAGGCGGCGGCGGAGAAGGAAGGGCT
>CAYHAT010000143.1:0-8337 GCA_964354675.1 uncultured Actinomycetota bacterium
CCTCCACTACGATGGTCTCTTCCTTGCTCACCTTGATCTGGCGGGCCCTGCCCAGCATGTCCAGGGTGATGTTCTCCATCTTGATGCCCAGTTCCTCGCTGATGGACTGGCCGCCGGTGACGATGGCGATGTCCTGCAGCATGGCCTTACGCCTGTCCCCGAAGCCAGGGGCCTTGACTGCGGCAGACTGGAAGGTGCCGCGGATCTTGTTCACGACCAGGGTGGCCAGGGCCTCGCCCTCTACGTCCTCGGCGATGATCAGAAGAGGCCTGCCGGCCTGCATGACCTTCTCCAGCACGGGCAGGAGGTCGGCGATGGCGCTGATCTTCTGGTTAGCGATGAGGATGTAGGGATCGTCGAGCACTGCTTCCATGCGCTCCGGGTCGGTTACCATGTAGGGGGAAAGGTAGCCTTTATCGAACTGCATACCCTCTACGACCTCGAAGTTCATCCCGAAGGTCTGGCTTTCCTCGACAGTGATGACGCCGTCCTTGCCCACCTTGTCCATGGCGTCGGCGATGATATTGCCGACCTCGTCGGAATCGGCGGAGATGGCTGCTACGCGGGATATCTCCTCCCTGGTCTCCACTTCTTTGGAATTCTTCTTGATGTCTTTGACCACCATTTCCACGGCCTTCTCGATGCCGCGCTTAAGAGCCATGGGGTTAGCGCCAGCAGCCACGTTACGCAGACCTTCGTGAACTATGGCCTGGGACAGTACAGTGGCGGTGGTGGTGCCGTCGCCGGCCACGTCGTTGGTCTTGGTGGCGACTTCCTTGGCCAGCTGGACGCCGCAGTTCTCCCAGACGTCCTCTACCTCGATCTCGCGGGCGATAGTAACGCCGTCGTTGGTGATCACGGGGGCGCCGAATTTCTTCTCCAGCACCACGTTGCGTCCCTTGGGTCCAAGGGTCACCTTGACCGTGTTCGCAAGCTTGTTCACGCCTTCCTCGAGCAAGCGTCGCGCTTCCTCGTCATACTTTATCTCCTTGGCCATTTCCTCATTCTCCTCCTCTTAAAGGGTTTCTAAGCGTGCGGGCTTCGTCTACTTCTTTTTCTTTTCCTTCTCGACTACGGCGAGTATGTCACGCTCGCTGAGGATGAGGTGCTCCTCTCCCTCCAGCTTGACCTCCGTCCCGCCGTACTTGGAATAGATTATTGTGTCTCCTTCTTTGACCTCCAGGGGAACGTACTTGCCGTCCTCCCAGCGACCCGGACCAACGGCGATCACCGTTCCCTCCTGGGGCTTCTCCTTGGCGGTGTCGGGTATCACCAGGCCGGAAGCGGTCTTTTCTTCGCCCTCTCCAGGCTTCACGATTACCCGATCACCCAAAGGCCTGAGTTTCATCTACACATCCCTCCAATCCTCGCTCTTTCCTCCGAAAAACAACCCGGTTATCATAACACCTTGGCACTCGCTGGTCCAGAGTGTTATCACTCACCGGTTTTGACTGTTAGCACTCTGGTTGTGAGAGTGCTAAATAGAGGATAATACAGCCCGCCATAAAAATCAAGAGTCCGGGATCAGGTCTCAAGACTTGCACCTACAAGCATCGGGCAACACTTTGGGGTCAGACCTCGAAAATTGCACTCCGCAGACATCGCGTCATCGCATCTCCCATTCTGTAGATCCTGAGTGCAATTTTCGAGGTCTGACCCCAAAGTGTTGCCCCCCTGAACCCCGAGTTCAAGTCTTGATACCTGACCCGAGGGGGAGGACGGCGGCGGCGTCGACGTCCATAGGGGATAGCTCACCGTCTTTGAGCAGGCGCCAGCCCAGGGCTGCGACCATGGCCGCGTTATCGGCGCACAGTTCCAGAGGTGGGTAATAAAGTCCGATGGCTTTTCCCTTGAGGGCCTCCTCCAGTTTCTCCCGCAGGCAGCGGTTTGCGGCCACCCCGCCCGCGAGGATCACGCGGCTCACCCCTGCTTCCCGCGCCGCCCTGGTTACCTTGTGCACCTGCACCTCTACCACCGCTGCCTGGAAGGAGGCAGCGATGTCCTCCACCGGGACGTCCTCCCCCCTCTCCCGCAACTTTCTCACGTGATTGATCACCGCCGTCTTAAGCCCCGAAAGGGAGAAGTTGTATGTGCCATCGTGCATGAGGGCGCGGGGAAACAGCACGGCATGAGGGTCGCCCTGGCGGGAGAGGCGGTCGATCACCGGCCCGCCGGGATAACCCAAGCCCAGGAACCTGGCCACCTTGTCGTAGGCCTCCCCCGCTGCGTCGTCCAGGGTCTCACCCAGGACGCGGTAACTGCGGTGGGCGGGCATGTGCACCAGCAGGGTATGGCCGCCGGAGACCACGAAAGCTACCAGGGGCGGCTCGAGTTCCGGGAAGTGGAGGAAATTAGCGTAGATGTGCGCCTCCAGGTGGTTTACCGCGAGCAGGGGTATATCCAGGGCGAAGGAGATGGCCTTGGCGGCGGTGAGTCCGACCAGCAGGGCTCCGATCAACCCCGGCCCATGCGTTACCGCTATGCCGTCCAGGTCGCCGTATCCCACACCCGCCTCGTGCATCGCCTCCTCCACCGCCGGAAGAAGGGCTTCCAGGTGAGCACGGCTTGCGAGCTCCGGCACCACTCCCCCGTAACGTGCATGCAGGTCGGCCTGGGAGGATATGATCAGCGAGCGCACCTCGTCACCGCCGCGCACTACCGCCGTCGAGGTCTCGTCGCACGAGGTCTCGATGCCCAGGATCAGCCCTTCCTTACGAGCAGGCATCGCCATACTTCCTCCACAGGTCGTCCAGGAGGCAGCGGTACTCCGCCGCCGTTATATCCTCCGTCCACATGATCAACGCGTTCTCCAGGTTGTCCAAATAGTAGTTCTTGCGTTCTCCCATTATCTGGAATCCGAAACCGGCGTACAGCTCGATGGCCGCCAGGTTGGACTTCCTCACCTCCAGGGTCAAAAAACGCGCGCCCTTGGCCTCTGACGCCCGGATGAGCTCCAGGAGCAGGCGCGCTCCCAGGCCCCTGCGGTGGAGATCTTCCCTCACCGCCAGGGTCATCACGTGGGCTTCGTCAAGGATCAATAACACCCCTCCATACCCGACCACGATCCCGTCCGACCTGGCCGTGAGATAGCACCCCTCCCATTTCTCTATCTCGTGCTGGTACATACCCCGCGTCCAGGGGGTGGTGAAAGCGACCCGCTCTAATCCCACGACCTCGTCCAGGTCTTCCCTGGTCATGCGCTCTATGGTCAGCAAGTCCTTCCTCCCTCCCCGCCCCCGCATCTTTCCCGCACGTCGGGGCGCCTCAGGTAGAGCGGCAGGAGCTCGATGGGATCTATGTGCTCCCCGCGCCCGGCGGCCAGCCGGCACAGCCGTGCCAATCCCGCCGGCTCGGGCAGATCGCTTTCCGCCCTGGCCATGCCCTCAGGCCAGGCACCGGGATAAGCGCCTATGCCGTTTCCCACGCCGGTCACCCTGGCGCCCTCTCTTTCCATCCAACGGGAGAGGGACGTGGCCGCCACCAGGGGCGGCGCGACGCCTGGCTCTAACAACACTTCGGGATATCCGTCAACAATGCGGTAGAGGGCGTGATATACCTCTCCTCTCCTGGCATCGAGGGCTGTGAACACCGCGTCTCCCTCAACGCCCGCTGCAACCGCCGCCACCATCAGGCTGTCGGGCGCCACCAGGGGAACGTCCAGCACCGCGGCCAGGACCTTTGCCGCCGTCACCGCGACCCTGATCCCGGTGAAAGAACCCGGGCCTCTTCCCACCCCGGCCAGTCCCAGTTCACGCGCTTTTATGCCCGCGGCGCACATGACCTCGCCCGCTGCGACGAAGAGGTGCGATACGCGCGACCCGCCCGCGACCTCGCGGTGGAAGGTCCCTCCCGGACCATCCAGCACCAACACTCCCCGCGGGGCTGAGAGGTCCAGGCCCAGGAGCCATTTCCTATCCCAGCCCATGTCGCTCACTCCCCGCCGGCATCTCCAGCAGACGTTGTTGCCATGAGCCTCCCCGCGCTATGAAGCGTATGCGCCGCTCTTCATCGCCGTCCGCGAAGTCGAACCTTACCTCCAGGTATTCCAGGGTAAAGAAATCGCGTGCGCGGTCGCCCCATTCCACCAGCAGGACGCCGTCCCCATCCAGGTACTCATCCACGCCGATGGCGAAGAGGTCAGCCGGACCCTCCAGCCGGTAGGCGTCGAGGTGATAGAGGGGCATCCGGCCATGGTATTCCCGCATCAGGGTGAAGGTGGGACTGGTCACCTGCTCGGTGACCTCCAGTCCGCGCGCCACCCCTTGGGCGAAACAGGTCTTGCCTGCGCCCAGCTCACCTACCAGGAGCACCACGTCCCCGGGGCACAGCAGCGCCGCCAGCCTATTCCCCAGCTCGCACGTCTCACCGGCGCATCGCGTCCCATAAGCCCGGGTTCCCGCCGCCTCTCCGCACATACCTCTTTCCTCCGGCTGTCGAGCTCCACCGTCCTTAACATCTAACATATTAGTCCAACAAACCTCTTTGCATGAAGCGCCATCGCAAGAGAGGTACGTTTGTGGCAACAAGAGATTGCCGCGTCGTTTCGCTCCTCGCAACATGCCTGGAAGATGCCCTAGGCACGCTCGGGGGGAATCATGATTGCGGGCACCTGCAAGGAATCAGAAGAGGCCCATCTGTTCTGGTTCCGCCTCCGTGATCACTTCCGCGGGTATCTCCTCTTCCTCTTGCCAACGCACCCGCTCTGCATCGAGGTGTTCCCGCAGCCTCTGGAAATCCTCGATGAGCGTGCTCTTCAAGGGCGGCTTGTGCAATGCGGCCGCGGGGTGGAAGAGGGGCACATAGGCCAGCCCGCCCTTGCGCATCAGCTTGCCGCGCAGCTGCGTTATCCCGGTGCTGGTCTCGAGCAATGTCTTGGTGGCATGGTTGCCGAGTGTGCAGATAATGCGGGGCCCGATGAGCTCGATCTGCTTGAAGAGAAACGGCGTGCAGGTCGCAAGTTCCTGTGGCTGGGGGTCGCGGTTCTCAGGCGGCCGGCACTTCAGGGTATTCGCTATATACACCCGGGAACGCTCCAGGCCGATGGAGCCCAGGAGCTGGTCGAGGAACTGCCCCGCAGGTCCCACGAAAGGTATGCCCTGCTTGTCTTCGTGGAAGCCGGGCGCTTCCCCCACGAATATTATCTCCGCGTGCTCATCCCCCGTGCCCAGTACGAGGTTGGTGCGCGTATCGCCCAAAGGACAACGGTGGCAGTCTTTTATAGAGCTGTAGAGCTGGCCTATGGTGGTGGCCTGCTGCCAATCCTCCGCCATGGTACCCCCTAGTTAGAGCATCCGCTGCAGCTGGAGGAGGTGCATGAACCGCAAGCGGAAGCGCCCGCCGAAGAGCGTAGATCACCCGCGGAGGCGGACCCGCTCTTGAAGCCGAAGGTGGAGAAGAGTTTTTTTATTCCTTTCTTACCGCAAGCTGTGCAGCACTCAGCCTCATCGGACATGTTGCGGGCGAAATGTTCGAACTTCTCCCCGCACGCTTCGCACTTGTATTCATAAAAAGGCATCGCTCATCCCTTCCTTTCACGTTCTCAAGTCTCATTGTAAACGTAATAAGAGCGGGCGGGCAACGAAGTACGTCAGGCACCACCGGGATCAGGCCTGAAGCGTGCCCAGCTAACGGCCCCCGCTTTTCCTACAACCGCTTTCCGGCGGTCCAACGATATCCAGGCCCCGTCCCCTCCGCTGTTGCGCACACGGCCGGTTATATGACAATCTTTCATAATAAAGATCCCGGAGACGGCGCTACCAACGGGTGCTCAATGGCGAAAACGGATTCGATCTTGATCGCGGAAGAAAGACCCAGGAGGATATGGCCCCTTCTGGTCATAGCGCTGGTCATAGGCTTTTACTTCCACTCCATGCTCTTCCTGAGCAGGATACCTTATATATCAGACATCAAATCCTACTATTATCCGGCCTGGACTTACTTCTCCCAGTCCTTCCACGCCGGAGGGCCGCCTTTCTGGTGTCCGGGAATATACTGCGGCTTCCCCCTCTTCGCCGACAGCGAGATGGGGCTCTTCTACCCCTTGAACCTCATCCTCTTCCCCCTGCCGGCCACGGCGGGGTTCAACTTTTCCATTATCCTCCATTACCTCTTGGGAGGCTTCTTCACCTTCGCCTACTGCCGGCGCCTGCGTCTGAGCCGCCCCGCCTCCCTGTTCGCTTCCATCCCTTTCGTCCTGGGCGGTTTTTTCCTCTCCCACATGGTACACCCCAATGCGGTGGCCACCGCGGCGTGGATGCCCCTCTTCCTCTACTGCCTGGAGAGGGCGCTTTCGGAGAAAAGGATGTCCTTCTATATCGCGGCGGGCGGCGTGCTCGGCCTGCAGTCCCTGTCCGGCTTCCTGATGGTGCCCCTCATGGAGGTCGTCCTGGCCTTCTTCTACGTGCTCTTCTATCCGGTCGAACAGGGGGAGAGCCGGGGCCGGTCCGTCCTCCATGCCCTGGGGGGACTGGCCATAGCCGTGGGGTTGGGAGCCGGCCTGGGGATGATACAGAACCTGCCCACCTATAACCTGGTGCAGAACTCTTATCGCGCCGGCGGACTCTCCGAGCAGATCTCCAACATGGGGAGCCTCCCCCCGGCCCAGCTGGCGGGGTTGGCGTTGCCCCGCCTCTTCGGACCGGGGCTGGCCCAGGGGAGCTACCTGGGGGCCTGGACCTTCGAGGAGACATACTCATACATCGGGATCCTTCCCCTGCTTTTCGCTGCGGCCGCATTGTTCAAGCCACGGCGATGGCATGCGGCGTTCTTCTTCTGGGTCGGGGCGGCCTCCCTGCTGCTCAGCCTGGGTGACCGCGGCCTGCTGTGGCCGGTACTGCGCCTGGTGCCCGGGTTCAACGTGCTCAAGGGCTCCAGCAGGTTCATCCTTACTTTCAACCTGGCGGCACTTCTCCTGGGGGGCATGGGCTTCGAACGCTGGCGCGAGGGAGAACTGTCGGACCGCCTGCGCCACCGCCTCACTCGCTTCTGGGCCATAGCGGCTTCCGTATGGGTCGGGATCATCGCCCTTTTCCTGCTACTGTATCGCTTCGACGTCATGGGTTTTCGGGATCTGGCGACGGCTGTTGCCAGGCCTTTCCTGGCGGGCATCAAGCTGGCGCCGCAAAAAGTCACAGACGGTATATACGCTTTCTTCACGACACCTCGCCTGGACTTCCTGGTGCCGCTGGTGATCCTTATCCTGTTCTTCCTGCTCATACGGAACGACAATGCGCAGCGCGGGCCGAACCGGCTCAAGGTCGGCCTGGCGGTGATCATCGCCGTGGCCGACGTCTTCATCTTCGCGGGCTTCATCCTGCAACCAGTGCCCCGCGCCAGGGTGGAATACCGACCCGGCGTGGTAGATGTGCTCCAGGAAGCTGGCGGGGACGGCAGGGTGGCGCTGGTCAAGGAACCGGGCGTGAACCGTGGGGAGTTCTCTCTCTGTTCGAACCAGCTCCTTCCTTACGAACTCGATGACGTCTTCGGTTTCTCCACCATCCCACCCGCGCGCCTGGACCGCTTCCTCGGGCACCTGAACAACGAGGCCTCAACCCCCGCCTACGAACTCCTGGGAGCGCGGCTCCTCTACAGCAACCTGGTGCGCATCAAGGGGATGCCTTACGACCTGTCGACGCCTTACCTCATCCCCATCGGCCTGAGAGCGAACCGCTATATCTACCCGGCCGATACCACCGGCAAGGAGCTGCGTTTCCTCATCGATGGTGAGATCCTCGACCCGGAGTCCTCGGGACGTATATACATCAAGCTCAACTCGATCAGCCGGGGACAGATCCGGACCCACCCCGTACTGCTCCTGGAGAAGGGAACGGGAACCGACGAATACCTGCTCGAGGTGATAGGTGGCGAGCAGTCCGCATCGTTTAAGATCATAAGCTTCAGATCGCCTGGGTATGGACAGGGGCGCACGGCGTTAGAGGTCAGGGTGCCCTTGGGCCGCCTGGGCGAGGCGGACGAGGTGATCGTTACCACGCTCTGCGACCGCAACCTGGAGGGAACGCGCCTGTCGGCCCTGAGCGTCATAGACGAGGATGGGCGGGGCATCCCTCTCGGGCCCTGGCCGGTCCTGCACTCGGACGGCAAATACTCGGTCTACGAGTTGCCGGGGGCGCTTCCCCGCGCCTTTACGGCCTGGGGCGCGATCTGGACGGGTGATTGGAGGGAGGCCGTGGACTTGACCTGGAACCGTCAGATACTGCCCGAGGCAGTGGTCCTGGTGGATGATGAGGTCGATGCATCCATGCGCGCTGCCATCGATTCCCTCCGGCCACCCGAGCGGGAGATCTATGTCCAGATCGAGGAAGAGAGCGGTGACCACAT